>NZ_BTCK01000006.1:0-217360 GCF_033239625.1 Paenibacillus sp. CCS19 | reverse complement strand
AAAAAATGCACCCCCTAGAATTTCATCGGATAAACCAGGGGTTTTATCCAATGTCCATTCTAAGGGGTGCACTCCATAGGGAGCGGATGGCTTCTTTGTTGTGCTGCGAATAATGTTCGACTTATGCAGGTTACAGCTTCTTGGTCATGACTACATGCGGAATACCAGCTTCATGGAAAATATCGGATACCGTATCATAACCAAGCTTCGAATAGAATGGAGCTGCTTGTGTCTGGCCATGCAGCTTGGCCTTCTCAGCGCCAAGTCGTTTGCCTTCCAGCTCCAGCGCGGTTGTGACAGCTGCTCCGATGCCGAATTTGCGGTATTCGGGCAGCACGCAGATTCGTTCCAACTTCGCTACGTTGTCGAGCAGGCGGACACGGCCTGCACCTGCAGGTTGTCCATTATAAGTAGCGAGCACATGTGCAGAGGACTGCTCATGCTCGTCGTATTCCTCCTCTTCCGACACACCTTGCTCGTCGACGAATACTTTCTTGCGAATGTTGTATACTTCATTCAAATCGCGTTCCGATTGTGCTCTGTTTACTTCGATCATAGCGAGGCCATCCTCTCGTCGATGTTCAATTAATTGCTCGGCTTTCGTAGTTGTACCATTTTGCAACGCTGAATGCAAATCTTGATGGCTTGGACTAGTTACCTCAAGTATAGCTGCTATCCTATTCGTCATTAACGCAATAACATTTCACGTCTTTCGTGAATAGGCTTGTTTCGATACAATAGCATAGAAGAAAGGGGATATTAATCATGCAATATAGACGTCTTGGCAACAGCGGGTTGAAAGTTAGCGAAATCGGACTTGGCAGCTGGCTTACATACGGAACGGCAGCGGAACGCGATGCGGCTGACAAATGCATTCGAGCAGCTTTCGACAATGGCATTAACTTTTTTGATACTGCAAACGCATACAACCGCGGAGCAGGCGAAGAGGCAATGGGCGCTGCATTGAAGCCTTATTCGAGAAGCAGTTATGTGCTGTCGACGAAAGTGTTTTTCGCGATGGGCGACGATGTGAACGAGCGCGGGCTCTCGCGCAAACATATTATGGAGCAATGCGATGCGAGCCTGCGCCGTCTCGGAGTGGATTACATCGATATCTACTTCTGCCACCGGTACGATAATTCGGTTCCTGTTGAAGAGACGCTGAGAGCGCTTGATGACCTGACCGCACAGGGTAAAATACTGTATTCAGCAGTCAGTGAATGGTCTGCCGCACAGATCGGACAAGCAGTCGAGATCGGACGCCGAATGAATCTACGTCCGCTTATTGCGAACCAGCCGATCTACAACATGTTCGAGCGGTATATCGAACGGGAAGTTATTCCGCTCAGTCAGCGCGAAGGACTCGGACAGGTTGTCTTCTCGCCTCTGGCGCAAGGCGTGCTGACGGGCAAATATAAGCCAGGCCAGCCGGTTCCGGCAGGTACACGAGCTTCGGATTCATCGGTTAACTTCGTCATCAACAGCTATTTGAATGATGAGGTGCTTGGCGTTGTTGCACAGCTGGAGGAGCTGGCAGGCTCGCTCGACTTGAAGCTGTCGCAGCTTGCACTGGCTTGGACTCTGCGTCAGCCGAACGTAAGCTCCGCGATCATCGGGGCAACGCGTCCGGAACAGATCGAAGAGAATGTGAAGGCAGTGGATGTGAAGCTTGACGCAGCTGTGCTGACGGAGATTGATGCTTTGCTTGCGCAAGTATCACATTTTGCACCGCTTCGTTAATATTCGAAATGTTTACAATTACGCATCAGGCGCTCAGAGCCTGATGCGTTTTTTTTGTCGTCAGACTATGTTGTGTCCGATCTGGTGTGGTGCCAGCCTGCCAATCGTTAGTCATTGACGATATCCAGTCCATTCTTTTACAATAGGTCTAGTTAATAAGACCCATCGCAGCTGGTTACGGAATGATGGATGAATAGAAAGGTTGAATCATGTCTAAGACTCGTGCAATCATGGCTAGTTTGTATATGATGTTTATTTATTGGGCTTCTACTCAGTTTCCGGATGTACATACTTTGTTTTTCCCGACCCTCGGGGCTTTCTGTTTGTTATTCCTGAAACGTTCGCAAGAACGCAAGGCACAAGTGAACATTACGTTCGGCGCTATTATCGGTGCTTGCATCGGCTCGACGCTCTATGCGATTGATCATGGGCCGCTGACATTTTTCATAAATGCGCTTCTGATGATCGGCTTGATTACGAAGATGAAGTGGAATGCGCCGCCGATTATGGCGATTTCGTTTATTCCATTCTTTACGCATCCGCAGGTGTTGTGGTCGCTGCCCGTATCGGTTGCAGGCTCTTTAGTGGGACTCATTGCGATGTTGTGGCTGACGGAAGCGATTGAACAAGGCATTAACGTTCGCGTTCTCAAACGCGAGGAAATAGAAACGGGCTTATAATTCCATTTCGTGCTTACTGCGAATGGAGACGCGTATACTGTACTGTATGTAGCATCTACGGGAAAACGGAGGAGACAGGAGAGATAGGCGTGGCGATAAGCACACAAGCAAGGATTCCTAATAAGGCAGGCTGGCTGCGACTCGCGTTCGCAGCCGCGCTCGTCTTGCTGATCGGTATGCAGACGTCTGCTTCTGCTGTTGTTATGGCTGCGCCCGCCACTTCTGAAACCGTTGGCGATCAGACATCGGCGACGGAAGCAGAGGTCGTTCAGAAGCCGGAAGTAGCCGCAGAGTCTGCTGTATTGATCGACGGAAGAACAGGGACAGTTTTATATTCGAAGAATGCAACGGAACAGATGTACCCGGCGAGCATTACGAAGATCGTAACGGCGATCGTAGCGCTTGAGACTGCTGACGTTTCTGATACTGTAACCGTTTCCAAAGATGCTCGGTGGGAAGAAGGGACTCGCGTCTATCTTGAAGAAGGCGAGCAAATGTCCATGTGGCAGCTGCTGCTCGGCATGATGGTCAATTCGGGCAATGATGCGTCAACGGCGATTGCCGATCATATTGACGGGTCGAAGGAGAAATTCGCTGAGCGGATGAACGCTTTCGTTCGCGAGCATGCGGGAGCGATGAACAGCCAGTTCCGCAATCCGCACGGCCTGCCGGATCCAGACCACTACACGACGGCGGAGGACATGGCGAAGATTGCGCGTTATGCCATGCAGAATGAGCAGTTCCGCGAGCTGGTCGGAACGAAGAAGGTCAATTGGACGGGGGAAACGTGGCAGACAACGCTCGTTAATCACAACAAGCTGCTCGGCACGTATGAAGGCGCAACCGGCATTAAGAACGGCTATACGACCGCAGCTGGACAGACGCTCGTCGCATCCGCCAAACGAGGCGATATGGAAATTATCGGCGTCGTGCTGAAGTCGCCTTCGAGCGACCAGCTGTATAAGGATATGCGAGGTCTTCTCGATTACGGATTCGCAGCGTTCGAGCAGAAGCGGTTGTTCGATGAGAACGAGGTCTACCATATGGAAGGCATGCCGAACGTAGATTACGTGGCAGAGAAGCCGATCTGGACGGTCGTACCCAAGGGAGAAGAACCAGAGCTGCTTGTGGACACGACAGGCAGCGTTCGCGTCCTCACTTCGCAAGGAATGACGGAGGCTGGTCACTTCCTCGTGTCCCATCATGACAATGAGGTCAAGATGCTCGCTGCAGCGACCGCCGCAGCTGCCGAGACACCGGCTGCCGTCGAAGAGGACGGCAGCAATCCGGGCCGCGCATGGACGCTCGCCGGCGCGTGCCTCCTCGGCGTCCTGGCCGGCGCCACGATGGTCTATCGCATGCGTAAGCGCAATGGCACGTCGGTGGGCTAAGTTATATAGCTTGAACAGAAAATTCAATTCCTACGGCGATTGTTTCCCGGTGTGCTACCGGTAGGCAATTGCCTTTTTTAGTTGAGTGTAATGGATTAATTTGATTTGAATTTGATGAGCGTATTCCGATATTAGTTAATAAAGGTAATATTCTTAATTTTTTCAGAAGGGGAAGTACTCCATTGAAATGAGGCGAAGAGATGTTATGACAAAATATAAGGGAGTTGTAATCGTCCCGATCGCAGCTGTATGTTGGTATTTGTGGGGATTTTATTTGTATGCGTTTATTCCCTGGCCAGACTTTGACACTACCGACAGCAAGAGTATATACGAGATCATATATACATTAGGGTTATGGTCATTTATTGCGTTCACTTTGTTTCTACTAGGGTACATTATAAATTTCTTCTTTGTGAGCAAGGAGGTACGATGGAAAACTAAAATCTATACGTTATTATTCGGAGTTTCATTCTCTTTGGTCGTTGGTAACCTTAATCATTATTGGTGGTATGAAATCCCGCCTGTATCCGAGCTGAAAGCTATTCAAATTGCAGATGCGAAAATAGGAGTTCGTTTAGAGCGTTATGAATATAAGAGAGAAGTGTATTGGGACAGGATAAATCATGAATGGGATGTGATATACGTATGGGCTGAAGGTGGGGATTGTGATGAAGTAAATATTAATAGAGTGTACACAATGACTGGTAGTGGAACTTGTAAGGATATGTTAGCAAGAGCTGTAGCAAGTGCTAACCAAAACTAACGTTAGAGTGACTCGCATACATAATCCCGCGCGAAGCGCTATATAACAACGAAGGCTGAACAGGAGTTCTAGACCTGTTCAGCCGATATGTTTTTACCCCAGGTCGCGAAGCGACGAGCGCGTGTGAAGGAACGGAGCAGGTGTATACTTCCGAAGAAGCGTCAGCGGTCGCCTTTGTCACTCGGATTGTTACCACATCTGAATTCATATAATCAGAACAATCCGAGGACAACAGCGATCGTAGGAAGTATACCTCTGCGCAGTGATGGCCGCACGCAATGGCGAAGCCCTTTTTTATCAGAACTAGTCTTTAGATTTTCGGCTAGTCATACCACCGCAGCTCATCTTCCAAGCTCGACGTCTTCACTTCCGCTTTCTTCTTCTTCTCCGCCTCATACAGATGCAGCGCATACTCCAGTGGACGCGTGATCGCGCGTTGATACGTCTTCGTGTCCCCCGCCTCCACGAACACTTCACGTGCCGGCTTCGGATTTACTTCAAGCAGCCACACACGCCCTTGTTTATCGATAGCGAGGTCCAACGCAAGCTCGCACAGCCTTCCGTATGACTGCTCGAGATGCTGCGCGACCTGCACCCCGAAAGATTCGGCATCGCGCTTCACGGTCTCGATCTTCGACTCGTTCTTAATCCACCGCTTCAACAGCGTATCCATCGTCGCGGCGTGACCGCCGCCATGCAGGTTCGAAGTGACGCTGTTCTGCGCTCCGATGCGACCTGCGCAGCCGGTTACACGCCATGCACCTTCGCCATCTTTCTGTACGAGCATCCGATAGTCATGCACGCGGCCATTGGGCAGCTTGATCGGGATGCCCTGTTGAATGAGATAACGTTTCTCCTTCAAGTGCCACGAGGACAGCTTATCAGCCAGCTCCGCTGCCGCGATGCGCTGCGGTGCAACGATGCGTCGCTGTTGATCGCGCCCTTGAAGCAGCACCTTATCGCCATCGATCCGTTCGATTCGCAGAATGCCGCGGCCGCCTGTTCCGTTAATCGGCTTCAGGTACAGCAGCGAATGTTTGCGGAGCATGGCATTCAGATCGGCAATCGATTCATACATCCGAGAGTTGGGCAAATGGTTCGAGAACCGCTTATCGCGCGACAGCGTGCGATGCACCGTCATTTTGTTTCGAAGCGGTCGATTGAGAAATGTCAGATGGCCGTACTGCTGCCGGAATCGTTTCAGCTCATCGAAGCGGCTCGATTTCTGAATGCGGCAGCGATCGTAGATCATGTTGGGAAATGAAGTCCATCGCTTCGACCACTTTTTCGTCTCTGGGTCGTAGAACTGCGCGTTGATTCGGTTTGTTTTATAATTAACGTCGCGCGGAGTGAACACGTACACATCCAGTCCGAGCTTCTTAGCTGCGGTCGTCATGCGTTGATAAATCGGCCGCTCCTCGAGCGTGCCGCTGTCATTCAAATATAAGGTCAAGATGCCTAGCACGGGCTTTGCCATGCGGTTGCCTCCTTTATAGGCACGGAAGGCTGATGATCAGTTGGTTGGAATCGAGATCCATCGGTCTGAAATCGTAAGGTTGGTTTGCCTGTCGGCCCAGTATGAAGACCAACGGCTTTTAATCCCGCTCGGAAAAATAATTGCATGCTTGCATAATTATCGCAGGCAACCGAACAGCACAGTCCACCGCATGCTTCGATCAACTCAGCGATAAGCCTGCGTCCAACGCCGCGGCCGCGCGATTCCGGATGGACAGCGATTACACAAGCGGACTCGCCGGCATCCTGTGCGAAAGCGAAGCCGACAAGTTTGCCGGCTTCGCGTGCAATGACGATGGAGGTAGGTGCTAATGGATTCGCTTCTGCGTGCATGAGCGCATGCAGCCCTTCGGCGGTTAGCCTGCGGTCACCGTAACGCTTGGCGAATGAGACGAGGCGGCTGCGCCACTGCAGCCATTGCGATGGCTTTAACCGCACAATGTCCATTTACGCCCCTCCGATCTTCGTCTTCTTCTTGCCGTATAGATATAAGCCGTAGTGGAAAATGCGCTCCAGCGACTTTTTGCGAATATGCGGTTCGTCGAACTTCATGGGTTTCGCGTTCGCCTCGAAAAACCACACATTACCTGTTAAGTCGACCCCTAAATCCATCGACATCTCGCCGAGCTCTTGGCCGGAGCCGCGTTCAATCTGCTTGGCGATAATAAGCGACGTATTTTTGGCTTTGATCATAATTTTACGCGCTTCATCCTCGCCGAATGATTGCACGAGCAGCTTCTCCGGATCCTCGATGCTGCCGCCTCTTGGCACATGCGTCGTAATGCTCGTTGTGCCTGCAAGACGTGCGCCTACGCCGGTAATATCCCATTGTCCGCGTTGATTTTTTTGAATAAGGGCACGGAGATCAAAGCGGCGTTCATTGACGGTCGCAAGCGCGATACCTTGCTGAACGATATAAGCGTCGCCCATGCTCTGCTTGCGAATTCGCGACCACAGTTTAGGGATCGTAGCGCAGTTATACGTAACGCTCTTCTTATCCATCTGGATTCGAAGGCGATAGGGCAAGTTTTTCTCGGGCGTCACTTTAACCGTCATAATGCCTTTGCCGGCTTTGCCGCTGACCGGTTTCAAATAGAGATAGTTGTATTTCCGCATCAGCTGAGTCAGGCCGGTACGGGAGAGCATCCGCTTCGTCGTTGGGATGAACGGCTTCGTCGACTTCGACAAGCGGAGCCATTCGAACAGGCTCCATTTGTTGAAGAAGGTTGGATTGAACAGCTGCGTTCTAGGATGCTTCATGCAGGCGTTGATTTTGCCGCGGACGGAAGGCAGCAGCTCATCTTCGCGAAGCGGGATCCGATTATAGATAACGTCGGGGAACGGGAAGAGCTGATTGTACCACAGCTCCTCGCGATCGTTGAACGTGTAGCCTACAAGCTGATTCTTGGACAGGTTTAAGTTCTTCGTCGTCAGCACGTAGACGATAAATCCCATGTCGCGTCCAGTCCGTATGATATCGGCGAAGTTCTCGCGATTTCCGCGAAACAGCAGCAAATCGTCTTCCATCGTCAGGATGGCCATGACGGGACGACGGGACTGAACTTCTGCCGTCTTCTCTTCTATAACCGACTCAAGATCCATCTGTTTTACCCCCCTGGAACCGGCTCAGGTATAGACAGTGGTCCAGAATATACGAGAGTGAGGCACGGCCTTGCTCCTTTAATGCCGGATGCTTGAAGATCGACCGACCAGGCTTCGAGTTCGCTTCGAACATCCAGACATCGCCGTCTTTGTCGATGCCCAAATCAAGGCCCAATTCACCCAGACGATGCGGATAGTTGCGTTCGATCGCTTCGGACAGCTTCACTGCGACCTTTTTTGCCTTATCCAGAACCTCGTCGGCATTGTCGCCGAATACACGGGACAACGCTTGCTCCGGCGTCATCAGCGATCCGCCGTTCTTCACGTGCGTCGTTACGCTGCCGCGTCCGGCCTTCTTCGCTCCGATGCCCGCAGGAACCCATTCGTTATTGATGTTCTTGTGCATGTGGAAGCGGAAGTCGATCGGACAGCCGTCGATCTCGATCAAGCGGATGCCCTGCTGGCTGACGTAATTGTTAAGCGATACGCCATGATTGTTTTGCAGCATGCGCATCATCGAGTTGAAGTTCGAGAAGCGGAGCAGCACGTTGCTGCCGCCTTTGCGATAGCGGGCGAAGTAGCCGCGCTTCGGATGGTAGGTGAGTCGGTAGATCCCGATGCCAAGACTGCCGCCTGTCGGCTTGAAGTAAAGGAATTGGTGCTTCTCGAGCATTTCTTTGATTTTGTCGGGACTTGGTCTCGACGCAGAATCCGGGAGATGCTTGAGCGCCTCAACATCGTTGTCGAGCAATTTGTACACATCGGATTTATTGAAGAACGTCCAGTTAAAGAACGGGATATTGCGCTTAACGAAACGTTCACGGAAATTCACGATGGCCGAAGTCGTTTCGGCTCTTCTGCTAGGCAGACGGTTGTATACGACGTCCGGCAGCGGAACAACGCGGCGCACCCAGCCGCCCGATCCATTCAAGAAATAGCCATTGATCGTTTCTTGCTGCCAATTAACATCGCGAGGCGTGAAGGCGAACAAATACGCCTTCTTCTCTCCTGCGCGGAGCAGCTGCCGGATATAACCGGTGCGTGAGCCGAACGGCATCGTATCGGAACGGAATGCCGAATCGCATAATACGCCAATGAGAGGTCCCAGCTGGAGCTCATTGCCGCTTCCTTGCAGCAAATACACATTGCCTGACTTCGGCACCCGAATCGATTGGCGAACGCCTGCTGACAGATACATATAGTTGCCGGAACGTTTGAGCGGCTTAACCGCTGCCGTAATGGATTCTTTGCCGAGCTTGATGTGAACCGTTTTTTGACCAGCAAGACTCTTCAGCACCGGATTCGATAAATAGACGACACGATCGGATTGTTGCGAGAATTGCACGTTACATAATGTCAAACTCATGGATGAACCTCCTGAACGTAGTCCGATGGGAACGGGGCATTGAGATGATGGCCGCTGGAAGCTCTCGACTGGAGCCGCATTCCGCCCTGCAGCTTGCGTGCATAGGACAGGAGACGACTAGCGGAAAGTTGCTCAGCCCGCTCATCTCCCGTGAGCTTAAGAGACTGACGGCCTGGCTTCGAGTTCGCCTCCAGCAGCCACAGTGTGCCGCCTTGCGAAAGTCCGAAGTCAAATCCAAATTCAGCGAATCGTCCGTAATGCTGCTCGATTAAAGGAGCAGCCTGCTGCCCTGCGTTAATGATGGTTCGCATCAGAACTTCGGCTTTGTCACCGCCATACAGACGGGACAGTCTTTCCTTCGCGGACTGTGCGGTGCCGCCGCCATGCAGATTGGATGTTACGCTGCCGCTCTGACCTACACGGCTTACGGTACATGTGCTGACCCAGCGGCCGCGGCCGTCCTTCTGCATGAGAAGCCGGACATCATGGGGCTGGTCATCAGCATCGTTCAGCGGCAGCAACGGCTGAATCAGGTAGCGGCTGGTTCCGACGAACCGATCCACCCGGTCGGCTGCTTCCTGTGCACTTGCATATCGGAAAGAGAACATCCGATTGGCTCTCGTGCGTCCTTCTACGATAACGGCTTCGCTCGTTTGGCGAATGCGCAGCGCACCACGACCTTGCGAACCGGCAGCCGGCTTCAGGAACAGTCCTTCGGGTCTGCGCCTCAGAAGCCGGAGCAGCTGATATTTGCCTCGATAAGGCCATGTAGGCGGCAGCAGCGGCACGAGCTCCGGATCGCTTACCAGCGCATGCTGCACTAGCAGCTTATCGGGAAGCTCGCTGCTGAGCGGCCGAGCGCCAGCATGGATAAGTGTCTGCAGCGCCTTCCGAATCCGAACGCGATCTTCGGCGTTCCTCGCAAAACTTCGGTCATAGACAAGATCAGGCAGCGGACAGGAGCAAGGCTCCCACCTTCCGTTTGTTCGCTCGAAGCCTTGCATGGTTCCATCCTGCACGGAACCAAAGTCGGCATCGATGACAACGACGCGAATGCGCTGCTGAGCGCCTGCGGCAGCAAGCATTCGGAGGAACCGATCCTCTGGCATTCGGATGCGAGCTGTGGATTCGGTATCCTTGCAGCCTGCTCCGACGAGCGATGCGGGAAGACGTGTGATGAAGACGGCCAGCAGCAGCCACAACCGATCCATAGTCGACCTCCGAATTAAAAGCCGGACAAATACCGGCTGTATTGAATCATTCTTAACACTGACGGACGAATTTTGAGTTCGGTCAGCGGCGTATTATCATTCTTGGAAGGCTTAGAGTTCACTTCGAGCAGCCAGACGCGTCCGGATGTATCGACGGCGAGGTCGATGCCAAGCTCGCCGAAGTGAGCCGGGATATGCTGATCGATTCCTTCTGCGATCTCAAGCGCGGCCCGCTGCAATCGTTCAGGCGCTTCCTGTCTTGCAGCGAGCAGATTCGACTTCCCGATCGCTTCTTTCACGGTGCTCAGCGTACCGCCGCGCGCAAGATTGGATACGAAATGCGCGCCGCCCGCAGTCCGTGCGACAATGGAAGTCACCGTCCATTTGCCAGAGGCGTTCTTCTGTACGAGCGCACGGAAATCGACGGGGCGCTTCGCGATGTCGATAAGCGTTAGACCTTGCTGAACCTGGTAACGGACCGTTTTCATTTTGACATTAATAGAGGAGAACAGCTTCACCAGAGATGCGAATTGCTGCTTGCGTGTGCCCGCTGTCGTTGTGAACATCGCTTGATAGCCGCCGTTATCCGTGCGCGTAATCTTGATGATGCCTTTGCCGAGGCTGCCCCTGACCGGCTTCAGAAAGACCGAATCATATTTGGAACACATCGCCTTCAGCATCGTATAATTGCGCAGCAGGTGGGACTCAGGCAAATACCGGATCAGCTTGTGATCACTCTTGAGCGCATCGAATACCTCGTGCTTGTCGAGAAACTTCTCATTGAAGACGTGAGCGGAATGGCGCATTTTGATTTCCTTCAGAAACTGCTGCACATTCGGTTTGTTCTCGAGCTTGCGCGACGTAAGCCGATTGTTGACGATGTCCGGGTACGGCATCGATATTCGCTTCCAAGCATTGTTGAATACCCAGCCTTCAACCGTTTCCGAGTCTTCGGTAATTCCGTTAGGGGTGAAAAAAAAGACATGTGCGCCTTCATTCGCGCAGCCGTCAACGAGCTCCTTACAGAACATCGTAATAGAGCCGAACGGCCGATCCGGAAGGTTCGGGTAATCACGGCTAATGAGTACGCCGATGATCGGACCAAGCGAGAGAGTCGACGTTTTCTCGGAATAGTGCAGGCGCAGTGTAGCGCTGCTCGAGAGACCGATTCGCCGGGCAAGGCTTTGATTGATGCGCATGCCGTCATAGCGGGCGACAGATACGACCTTGATTGGCTGGCGATAAGCGCCAAGCCGGAGTGTAATCGGCTGGGCTGTCGGGATTTTCCACTGCTTCAGATAAGATTCGCCCAGCATGATCGCATCGTCCGGCAGAAGGCCGAAGCTGACCGCATGGACGGCGACTTTGGATTTGAGCATCGTAAATCTCCTTCCAAGCGGGAGCGTTGACGTTGAATAGAAGGGCTATAGGTGTTTTGCACGAATTAGTTCATCATATGAGGACATCTATCCCTTGGTGATTGGCCACATTGCGACTTTCGTAAGTAGGACGACTGATTACGAGCCCAACGTTTGGCGAAACAGCGTGTTCAAACGTACGGTTGTCAGCACCAACAAAATTTTGACCAACCTCTTAAACAATTGCTTACAATATCTTGGCTGAGCAGCATGCAGAGTGGTATGATCGATGTAGTATGATGCAATTCGCGGTCATTAGGAGTGGATAAAGATGAACGTATACGATAAAGCCTATGAATTGGCGAAGTCGCTTCGCGAATCGGCAGAGGCGCAGGCGCTTCAAGCAGCTAAGCGTGCGGTTGATGGCGATGCAGACGCCAAGCGCTCGCTGGAAGGCTTCATGGAACGGCAGCATATGCTGCAGCATCAGATGATGAGCGGAGAAGAGCCATCGCCTGTTGAGCTAGAACAAATGAATAAGTTGTATGAGGTACTGACGCTTAATCCGCTGATCAGTCGTTATTTTGAAGCGGAACGGCGGTTTTCTGTCCTGTTCGAGGACGTGAATCGGATTCTAGGCGAAGGCTTGAAGTCGCTGCTCGATTAACCGCAAGCAGGGCGGCGGACGAACGGTCTAATGCGTGAATCGCTCGCATACGTTAATAGGGACAAGCGCATCGATACGTCTTATATGGCGAATGGAATGTGCTTACGCCTATTAGGGTAATGCGAGGAGGATTCTCAATGTCTGGAACAATCCGCAACGTCATTTATCTGGCTGTCGCGATTGCGATGGTGCTGTACGCGCTGCCTCGTATAGAGTTTGGGCAGAGCTGGACGCTTAGTACGGTATTCGGAATTGTATGGCTTGGCTTTGCTCTCATTGTGATTAGCGCGCAGCTGTATCTATTGTTCGGGGTCAAGGAACGGCAGAAGCAGCGGCTTGCGCAGATCAAGCGTGAACGCAACGCGATGTGGGAACGTCGTCTGCAGCAGCCCGTTCAAGCGCAGATGCGCTATCGTCGTTCGAAACAATGAGCAAAGCCCGATGCCCGGCAGGGTACCGGGCTTTTGTTGTGCATGAAGCGTTCGCGGTGAGCAGCAGGATAGATCATAACAGGGGGCTGTCAGCATGACGAAGAACGGGGGCACAGGCATCGACGGCGATGCAGCTCTAACGAAGCACGAGCAAATCTTGGCGGCCATTGAACAGCTGGAGATCGGCTCCAAAATATCGGTGCGCGCCATCGCCAAATCGCTCGGCGTCAGCGAAGGTACAGCCTACAAGGCGATCAAGGAAGCGGAAGCTTCCGGTATCGTCAGCACGCGCGAGAGGATCGGAACGGTTCGAATCGAGAAGCGCAGCAGAGGCAATTCGATTCAGCTTACCTTCCGCGAGGTAGCGGAGATGGTCGAAGGGCGCGTGCATGGCGGCGAGAACGGTTTGGACAAAACGTTGAACAAATTCGCCATCGGCGCCATGGAGCTTGAAGCGATGCTTCGCTATATCGATGAGGGCAGCCTGCTTATCGTCGGCAACCGCGAGAATGCGCATCGCGTTGCGCTGGAGCAGGGAGCTGGCGTGCTTGTCACCGGCGGCTTCGCACCAGGCGAAGAGATGAAGCGGCTCGCAGACGAACGGGAGCTGCCGATCATCGTATCTCGTTATGATACGTTCACCGTTGCGTCGATGATCAACCGCGCGATGTACGACCGTCTCATCAAGCGCAAAATCATGCTCGTCGAAGACATTGTCGCGATGAGCAAGCCGGCGCAGGTGCTTCGGCCAACGGATGTTGCGTCGGACTATCATCGGCTGTCTGCCGACTCCGGCATGTTCCGCTTCCCCGTCATTGATGAACGGGGCCGCGTTATCGGCATGATCGCAAGCAAAGATGTGATCGGCGCACAGGATGACACGCTTGTTGACCGATTGATGACGAAACATCCGATTACGATCGCGCCGAACATTGCCGTTATATCGGCAGCCCATACAATGGCTAACGAAGGTATCGATCTGCTGCCTGTCGTTGACCGTCATCGGAAGCTGCTGGGCGTCGTCAGCCGCAAGGACGTACTGGATGCGATGCGATATGCAGGCAAACATCGGGAGACGGGCCAGACATTCGATGATCTCATGTGGGATGGCTTCGTCCAGGAAGAAGTGGAAGTTGGCGTCGATCAGTACGAATATCATTATACTGGCAAAATAATGCCGCAAATGTCAGGGCCGCTCGGCACGGTGTCCGAAGGCGTGCTTGCCGCGCTCATGATGGAGGCGGCAAGGCGGTTCGTGCGCATTGTCGGCAAACACGATTACGTCATCGAAAGCTTGACGACCTATTTCATGCGTCCGGTGCAAATCGACAGCGACATTCGTCTGACCCCTCGCGCGCTAGAGATCGGACGCAAGTTGTCCAAGCTGGAGGTTGAGGTTGCGGACAGCCGCGGATTAGCGGCTAAGGCGATGCTGACGGTACAGACCATTGAGCCATAGTCGAATAGAAGAGGAGGCAGAATGATGCCATCAGGAGCGGAAATGGACAGTAAAGAAAGGTTCTCGAATCGGGTGGATGCTTATGTGAAATACCGGCCTAGTTACCCGGTTGAGGCGATTGCACATCTTTATAAAGGAATTGGCTTGAGCGAGACCAGCATCATTGCCGATGTTGGGGCAGGTACGGGCAAGTTCTCCGAGCTGCTCCTGAATCAAGGCAGTCAAGTGATTGCCGTAGAGCCGAACAAAGAAATGCGCGAGGCAGCGGAGCAGAAGCTTGGCGCCAATCCGAAGTTTCAAGCGGTTTCGGGTTCTGCAGAAGCAACCGGCCTTCCGGACAGTTCCGTTGATTTCATCGTATGTGCGCAAGCGTTCCACTGGTTTGACCGCGCTGCAGCGCGTCAAGAGTTTGCACGTATCCTGAGGCCAGGCGGACAAGTCGTTCTGATCTGGAATTCGCGCATCATTAGCGGCACGCCGTTTCGCGAAGCTTATGATCGGCTGCTCCATACGTATGGCATCGATTATGCGAAGCTGATGCATAAGAATATATCGCCTTCGGATCTCGCTGCTTTCTATGCGCCGAAGCCGATGGAAGAGGCAAGATTCATTTATAGCCAGTCGTTTGATTATGAAGGATTAAGCGGCCGTATGCACTCGTCTTCTTATATTCCTACGCCAGAGCATCCACAGTATGCACCGATGATGAAGGAGCTCCGTTCGATCTTCGATCAGAATGAGCAGGACGGACTCGTGCCTTTCGAATACGAGACCGAGATTTATTGGGGCGAGCTGTAAGGACATTCATTGATTGCAGAAAAAAGGGTTGAGCAGAAGTAACACGACTGCTCAACCCTTTTATTGTCCAACTAGAAATCCTTATCCTCGCTTCGCAAGCTGGCGATACGTGCTCTGATTGCGCAGTCCGGCGAAGATGTTGAATACGCCTAGAACGAGCAGTACAGCGCCGATTACGACCTTCAGCGTAGAACCGGAGAAAGCAAGCATCTGGAACAGTGCGATCATAATCAGCATCGCGCCCATGCTGATGTTCGTGCGTGCTCCATTCAGTCCGCGAACGATCGGATCGGGAGAACGTCTAGCTTTGAAGCTGTAAGTTACAGATACAACCGAAGTGACAATAATGGCTATGGTCAACAGCCAGTGCAGTATGTACATGGTGTTAGCTCCTTCATTCTTAATAGACTTATTGTAGCATAAAAAGGGGCAAGCCCCGCAATGTGCGTAAAGAGCGACGTTGCAACCCGGTACATCAGAATAAAGTGCCTATTAGCGGTCTGTTAACTTGGTGAGTCAAGCAGCTTGCGCAGCTTGCTCTCCGTTGGTGTATCCGGTGCTGGCGTATACACGCTGAGCCGGAGGTCGGTGTCGCCATGCTGCTGCAGCGAGCTGAGCTGGAATTGCATTTTGCCCGCCTTCGCGTGGCGGAATTCGATAATCACTTCAGGAGCCGTGCTCACATGGCTGCGCTCCCATAACGGCTGAAAGTCGGGATGCTGTTCGGACATGTCGCGAAGAAACTGCTCATACCAGCTGTCCTCCACATACTGGCCGTAGTACGAACGGAAGATGGCTAGAAAGCCGCTGGCGAAATGTTCCCAGTTGATCGCAAGCCGCTTCAATTCCTGGCGGGAGAACAGCAGCGAGATCATATTGCGCTCTTCTGCCGGTATAAGACCGAAATCCAGAAACACATGTGCAGCCGCTTCATTCCAGCCTACGATTCGGCATCGTCGATCCGAAACGATCGTCGGGCAATATCTCAGTTCCTTCAGAATGCGCAGCAGCGAATGCGATAACTCGGGTGTTGGCTCAGGCTGAGAGGCTGCGGTCCCGCTGCTGCTTCCTGCATCCAGTGCCAGCGAGAATAAGTAGCTGCGCTCATCCCGCGTCAACCGAAGCGCGCCTGCCACCGCGTCCAGCACTTGCGGGGAGGCTTGAATATCTCTCCCTTGTTCCAGCCATGTATACCAAGTCGTGCTGACGCCCGCCAGCTGCGCCACTTCTTCTCTTCTAAGTCCCGCTGTCCTTCTCCGAATGCCCGCAGGCAATCCGACCGTCTCCGGCGATAACTTCGAGCGCTGGTTCTTTAAGAAAGCGGATAGAGCTGCCAGCCGCGCCGCATGATTCATTGTCGGTCATCCTTTCGAATTGGAATCGAACAATCCCCTTATTAAATCAACATCTCATTTGCTGAACGGATTCATATCAGAGATTTCTTGTTTCGGATTAGAAGTAGTAATAGTACTCATTATACTAGGATAACCAACAACTTGTAATAGGATAATCCCTGTGACATGATACTTAATACCAGGTACTAAGTCAATCATAAGAGATGAAACGATGAAGGGAATGATTGCAATGGAAAGAGCGGTCGTAACAGGGATGGGAGTCATTTCACCGTTAGGTCAAAATACAGGTTCCATGTGGGAGCGGCTTATTCGAGGCGAGTCGGGCATCCAGGCAATCGAAGGGATCGATGCGAGCAGGCTGCGCAGTAGAATCGCAGGTGTTGTAACGGGATTCGATGCGGAAGGCCGCTTCGGCCGGAAGGATGCTCGGAAGATGGACCGTTTCGTTCAATTCGCACTGGCAGCTGCGGAAGAAGCTGTTGCAGACGCGGGATTAAACATGGAACAAGCGGATCGAGAGAGAGTAGGCGTATATGTCGGTTCTGGTATAGGCGGGCTTACTACGATGCTCGAACAAGATGGGACATTGAGAGAGCGTGGACCGGAGCGGGTATCGCCACTACTCGTGCCGATGATGATCTCGAACATGGCGGCAGCGACGATCAGCATCCGGTATGGAGCGCTTGGTCCAACGCTCTCTCCTGTTACAGCCTGCTCCATCGGCAATACCGCGATCGGTGAAGCGCTGCGGCTTATCCGGCTTGGTCTTGTAGATATCGTAATTGCAGGTGGGGCGGAGGCGGCGATTACGGAGCTGTCGCTTGCCAGCTTCGGCAATGCAACAGCATTGTCTACCCGCAACGAGGAACCGGCGTTGGCAAGTCGTCCGTTCGATGAACAGCGGGACGGGTTCGTTATGTCCGAAGGCGCGGGCATAGTCGTTCTCGAATCGTTGTCCCATGCGAAGCGGCGCGATGCGCGAATCTATGGTGAAATCATCGGTTATGGCGCAAGCTCGGATGCCTATCATATGGTTGCCTCGCATCCGGAGGGAGCGGGCGCTCAGCTTGCCATGCGCCATGCGCTTGCAGACGCCGCCATTACACCTGAGGATGTAGATGTAATCAGCGCACATGCGACAAGCACAGGCGTCGGCGACCATTCGGAAGGACAGGCGATCAGCCGATTGTTCGGGGAGCGGGCGGATCACATTCCAGTCACAGCGAATAAATCGATGCTCGGCCATATGCTAGGCGCAGCAGGCGGCGTAGAAGCCGTCGCGCTTATTCAGAGCCTGCGCGAAGGCATCGTCCCGCCAACTGCCAATCTGGAGAAGCTTGATGCGTCATGCGGGTTGACGAACGTACCCAATCAGGCGATCAAGCGTCCGCTCGCCATCGGATTGTCCAACTCATTCGGCTTCGGCGGGCATAACGCGGTCATCGTTGCCAAACGATATGACGAATAGAGGCAGCGGACTGTAGGTGCAAATCTGCACCTATGAGAGGTCGATTGGCTATAGGAGCTGAATGTAGGTGCAGATCTGCACCTATGAGGAGCCGATCGGCTTTGAGGGCTGAATGTAGGGGCATATCTGCACCTTCTTGGGCAGGCCTAGTGACGAAGACTGACGTTGGCGTCCTGTCGAAAGAAGAAAAAGCGTGCTTAGCTAAGGCTAAGTCACGCTTTTTCTGCATATGAGTCAATTACTTATAGACTTTGGCTTTGACCTATTGTTATCACTCGGCTCCTAAGCCGGCGGCCGCTCGTAAATAGTGGCACGCACCCACACCTGCAGCACGTTATCTACGACGAGCACCGTGCGAATGCTGACCTGGTAATCGGCGCCGCGAATGCCGGCGTACAGCTTGTTCTTCAACAACGTCCGCGCCATGTCGGCGTTCTCATCGATCGAGTAGATGCTTTTGCCAATGAATACGGACAAATCTTCCTTCAGCCGCTTCTTCAGCTCGGTTTCCACGAGCACGTTGAGCGGCTTTTCGTCATCCTCAATGATAGGGACAATGCTCTTGATGACGGTGTGCTTTTTCTGCAGCTTCTGAAGCTCGTAGATGTCCCGCCCGCTTTGTTCAAGCTGCTCCTTCAACTGACCATTTAATTTAGCAACGGTATTGAAATTGTTCATGAAGATCGAATGGTAGACCGCCGCCCCTATGACGCTGCCGAGCAGCAGTACGACGCTGTAACGGACATAACGGTAATACCGCTCAAACGGGGGGATACGCATGCTAGTAAGCCCCTTTGCATATTGCCTTGATCAGCTCCGTTCCCATATGCGCACCTAGGAAGGAGCAGAGGATGTAGAAAATTTGAACGACCACCGGGGACAAATGTCCATCCAGCATGTTGCTCTCGATGAGACGCATCGGATCGACTGAGCCGCCGATTGCTGCGACGATCGCCCATATTTTGAGCTTCGTGGCTGTTTCTACCATGATTACTGCAGGGGGAGCTAGCACGAATACAGAGCCAATACCTGCGAGTATAGAACCGCCAACGACGACGCCGAAGGCGATCATCATATCTACAATAGCTTTAGCCAGAACACTGTTCAGCATCTCATGCAACCTCCTGTTCCGCTCAGCCGCCATTTCTGCGCAAGGACGACTCTCTTGGCCTGTCCGGCCTCTGCTTCATTGTATGGGCTCCTAGCGCTGCAATATGATGAGAACTTTTAGAGGTCGTGCAAAAAGTCCGTTTTTTGATTACGAAGCAAGTCAGTTGCTGAGGTAGAGCGTCGAGGGCCAGTCCAGCTCGTCAATAAGAATTTGATCTTTTCCTGTTGACTAGGAAACTTATAAATTCTTATGTGGTAAAATAGAATCATATTCGATCCATTGCACGGCAAGGGAGGTATGAGGCGTCATGAACGCTGCGGAACAAGAACGGAATCGATTCGTGCATTTGCACGTTCATAGCGAATACAGTCTGCTTGACGGCGCTGCGCGCATTCGCGAGCTGGCAGCAAGAGCGGCGGAGCTTGGGATGGATGCGCTTGCGCTCACCGACCACGGAGTGATGTACGGTGCCATACCGTTCTACAAAGCATGCCGAGAGCATGGTATCCGGCCGATTATCGGCTGCGAGGTTTATACGACGGCAGGGTCGAGGTTCGACAAAGGAACGAGAAAAGAAAACCCGATCTATCATCTTATTCTGCTAGCGAAGAACGAGATTGGTTACCGCAACCTGATGAAGCTCGTTTCGATCGGCCATTTGGAAGGGATGCACTATAAGCCGCGCATCGATATGGATGCGCTTGCGAGCCATGCAGAAGGACTTATTTGCTTAAGCTCATGCCTTGGCGGCGAGGTGCCGCAGCATTTGCTCCACGGCAGAAGCGATGAGGCGAAGGCGGCCGCGCAGCGGCACCAAGCGATTTTCGGCGACGATTATTATATTGAGCTTCAAGATCACGGCCTGCTTGAGCAGCGCAAAGTGATGCCGGAGCTTATCGCACTTGCCCGTGAACTTGGAATCAAGCTGGCGGCAACGAACGACGCGCATTATTTGCAGCCAGAAGATGCAGCTATGCAGGATGTGCTGATTTGCATCGGAACGGGCAAAACCGTCGACGACGAAGATCGTCTGAAGATGGCTACGGACCAGCTCTATCTCAAGAGCGGCGACGAGATGGCGGCGCTGTTCCGGCATGTGCCTGAGGCGATTGCGAACACGCTGGAGATTGCGGACAAATGCCATTTGGAGCTGACGCTCGGACGAGCTGCTCTGCCTACCTTCCGGCCGGTGCCGGAGGGAATGACGAGCGCTGATTATCTCGAGGAGCTGTGTCTCAGCGGGCTGGAAGAAAGATACGAGGGGATGCCGAGCGCGGAAGCGAAGGAGCGTCTTCAGTATGAGCTTGCCGTCATTGAGCGGATGGGATACAGCGATTATTTTCTCATCGTATGGGATTTCATTCGGTTCTCGCATGAGCGGGGCATTCGAACGGGCCCTGGACGGGGCTCGTCGGCAGGAAGTCTCGTTGCTTATGTGCTGCATATTACGGATGTCGATCCTCTCAAATACAAGCTGCTCTTCGAGCGTTTCCTGAACCCGGAACGGATCTCGATGCCCGATATCGATATCGATTTCAACGACGAGCGTCGGGATGAAGTTATTGCTTATGTGAGCGCCAAATATGGCGAGGAGCATGTGGCGCAAATCATTACTTTCGGTACGATGGCTGCGAAGGCGGCGGTACGCGACGTGGGACGTGCCATGAATGTGCCTTACGGAGAAGTCGACCGCGCGGCGAAGCTGATTCCGAATCAGCTCGGCATTACGCTGGAAGAGGCGCTGCGCACGAGCAGCGAGCTGCGGGACGCATGCGCGAAGCAGCCTCGCACGGATGCGCTTCTGAAGATGGCGATGAAGGTGGAGGGGATGCCCCGCCATGCTTCCACCCACGCGGCAGGCGTCGTTATTTCGCAGGAGCCGCTGACGCATTATGTGCCTTTGCAGGCAGGTACGGAGCGGACAGCTCTTACCCAATACTCGATGGAAAATTTGGAAGCAGTCGGTCTGCTGAAGATGGACTTTCTCGGTCTCCGAACGCTATCGATCGTCGAGCGTACGCTTGGTTGGGTGAAGGAACTCTATGGCCGCGACATTGACTTCCGTCATGTGCGGGATGACGATCCGTTGACCTATGCGATGCTTGGCCGCGGAGAGACGACGGGCATTTTCCAGCTTGAGTCGGCTGGCGTTCGCCGCGTGCTGAAAGAGATGAAGCCTTCGGCCTTCGAGGATATCATCTCCGTGCTCGCGTTGTATCGTCCAGGTCCGATGGAGTTTATTCCGAAGTATATACAAGGCAAGCATGGAATTGCCGAAGTCAGTTATCCGCATCCTTCGCTTGAGCCGATTCTGTCCGATACGTATGGCATTATCGTCTACCAGGAGCAGATCATGCAGATCGCCTCGTCAATGGCAGGCTTCTCGCTCGGCGAAGCGGATTTGCTCCGCCGAGCGGTCTCGAAGAAGAAGCGTGAAATACTGGACGAGGAGCGGGCGCATTTTGTCGCGGGCAGCTTGAAACAAGGCTACGCAGCTGATGATGCGAACCTTGTCTATGACATGATTGTAAGGTTCGCCGATTACGGTTTCCCGCGTGCGCATGCCGCAGCTTATGGCGTGCTGGCGTTCCAGACCGCTTATCTGAAGGCGCATTATCCGGTGCCTTTCATGGCGTCCATGCTTGCCTCCGTGACGGGCAATCAGCGCAAGACAGCGGAGTATGTGGACGAATGCCGGCGGATGGGCATCGCGGTGCTGCCGCCTGATGTCAACGAGAGCGGCATTACGTTCACGCCTGTGAATGGAACGGTTGGTGCAGTCCAACAAGAGCAGGAGAATGGCGCGGATGAATCGGAACGATTAGCCGTGTCGCAGGATAATTCGGATCTGGATGCAGAGCGTCATAAAGGCGCCATTCGATTCGGTCTTGCGTCCGTGAAGAACGTAGGTACGCAAGCGATCGATTCTATTATGAAAGAACGGGTGGAGCGTCCATACGACAGCTTAGCCGATCTGTGCCGACGCGTTGATCTGCGGGTCGTGAACAAGCGTGTTATGGAGTCGTTGGTCATGTCCGGCGCGACGGATTCGCTGCCTGGGCATCGCGCGCAGCTGCTTGGCGCTCTGGATGAGGTGGTCGAAGCGGCATCCAAATGGCGGAAGGACCGAGAGGAGCTGCAGCTCGATCTGTTTGGCTTTGAAGAGGTCATCAACTGGGAGGTAGAGCTTCCTGAAGTACGTCCGTACACGACGGGGCAGAAGCTCGAGCTTGAACGGGAACTGCTTGGCTTGTACTTGTCCGGCCATCCGATCGATGCGGCGGAGGAATCGCTTGCGCCGCATGGCGTCGATCGGCTTGTCGATCTCGCCGAACAACCGGATGGTGCGCTGGCCGTTCTGCCGGTGATGGTCGTATCGATGAAGCCGATGATGACGCGCAAAGGCCAGGCCATGGCGTTCCTCGAGGTCGAGGATCGGATCATGCGCGTCGAAGCGGTCGCGTTCCCGGCGTTCTGGAAGCGGCACGCGGACAAGCTGGAGAAAGGCGGCATCGTGCTTGCCCTCGCCGCCGTCCAGCATCAGGACGACGACTTCAAGCTGCTGCTCGAAGACGTCGTCCCCCTGGGCGGCCCTGACCCTAATCTAGCGGGTCAGGTACGCCGCCTGCGGCAGCAAGCGCGCGTGCGATCGCCGCGCGCCGCTGCCGAGGCCCCGGCGCGCACAGGCGGACCCGCGCCGGGCCCGGCTGGCGCCACGCCGCGAAGCGGCGGCACCGCCTGCGGGGGCGAAGCCCGCAGGCGAGCGGCCCCCGCAGGGGGCCGGCGGCGGGGCGGCTGTGCAGCCCCGCCAGGCGCCACCCGCTAAGCGTGCGCAGCGGGTGTACGTCAAGATCGCAGCCGGACGCGAGCATTCGTCCGTGCTGGAGAAGCTCAAGCAGCTGCTCGTATCCCATCCCGGGCCGCTGGCCACGGTATTGTTCTACGAGCTTGACCAACGTATGCTCGCCCTAAGCGAACAATACAGCGTCAAGCCTTCGCCAGAGCTGTTCAACGCCGTAGAAGAGCTGCTAGGCAAAGGCGCAATAGCTGTCAAATAGGGGCTTCCCCTATTGATCCCCTTTTACTTTTTATAAAACCAAACAAAATGAAGGTTTCTACCCACCTAAATCCTCCCTGCTAGGGAGGACCCCCGGGGTTAAAGCGTATGCTCTCGATGTGGTTTCCTAACGGAAACCTTTACCCCGGAACGGGGCGTGGGATAAGTGACTTCCTGCTGGCAGCCGCGTGCGTATCAGGCACAGCTCAAATGTTCGGCGGTTTCTTGAATAGTGTGTTGTCGTACGAGAATAAGCGCTGCATGCAACGCTTATTTTTTTGTTTAATCCCTTATCCCGCAACACATTTTCAACCCGCAAAAAGTAAGCTGTGCCTAAAGGGCACGCGAGTCCCACCACACCGTACGCGATTCCGCCTCTGTTATTCCAACGTTCCTCATCCGGGGTCCAGGCGTTGGAATCCCATGGGGTCCTCACTTGCAGGGAGGAGTTAGGCGGGTAGAAAAATTGGGTCCAAAAGGGGCGCAGCCCCTGATCTGCTCGAACAAGAGTTGTACCCCGCAGGGGTACACGACTCTTAGCACAAAGTAACTCAGCAGCGCCGTAAGCCGGTCACACGCTTATTCCGGGGTCCAGGGGACGGGAGTCCCATGGGGTCCTCCCTAGCAGGGAGGATTTTATGTGGGTAGATCAATTGGGTTATATAAGCGACGCAGTCATGATTAGAGAAATAATGGGTCTCAGGGGCAAAGCCCCTGAATCCTCCCTAGCAGGGAGGATCAGCCGGGTAGATTTTTATGCACAATTTGTCAGCCTCCTGCATACATTTATGAGACACCGGGCATCCGCCGAGGATCAGCTGAAGCGGGACTTGCCTGTATAGCGGCTTAAAGCCGTAAGCGACTTGCCGGCAGCATCCAGACATTGACGAAGCTCCGGCTACGGAGGGATGACGATTGGCGAGCGAAAGCGGAATCGAAGCGTGGTTGTTGAAACGAGGCGTATCGATCGGAGATGTTGCCGAAATCGTGTTTGCGCTGCAGCACCCTTATAATGCCGATCTGACGATGGTGCAGTGCGAAGAAAGCGTACGAGCTGTACTGGTGAAGCGCGAAGTTCAGTATGTCATGTACACCGGCATTGCACTGGATGAATTGGCGGAGCGCAAGCTGCTGCCACAGCCGCTGCAGGCCATCATGGAGACAGACGAATCGTTATACGGCGTCGACGAGACGCTTGCGCTCGGAATTACGAACGTCTATGGCATGATTGGATTGACGAGCTTTGGCTATCTTGATAAAGTAAAGCCTGGCATTATCCGCAAGCTTAACTTGAAAGGCCCTCATATTCATGTTTTTCTAGATGATCTTGTCGCAGGTCTTGCGGCAGCTGCATCCGCGCGGATCGCTCATCAGGATCCGAAGGCGACACGTTACGAACTGCCTTAGATATTTCCCCTTATGAATAGGGTGATTGCATCCCCTGGAAACATCGGCTCATACCGCTTTGTTGCGGCCTTAAGAGAAGTTATGCTATCATAAGTTCATTATAGGGCCTGGAAACCGATGTTTTTAGGGGGTACAACCTTTCATGTGGACGGTCATCTATATCGCGCCTACAACTAGAATTGCAGAGAATATCAAGAACCGGCTGACAGAGGAAGGATTCCTCGTCCAGGTCAGGCCGATCAACCTTTCGAAACAGCAATATGAGATTTTGGTTCCGTCCGGCGAGCTCGAGGAAGTGCAGGAAGTGCTTAATTCCATCCTTCATCCGTGACTCGACCTAATAACTGCGCCGTGAGAGGTGTCATTCGTGTTTAAGGACTTATTCCATAAGAAGAAATATGCGACTGTTCCTTCCGTGCCCGCACCTGCGGAGCGACCGAAGAAGGATATTCCCGAAGGGCTTATGAACAAATGCCCGAAGTGCGGGAATATCGCATTCTCTAAAGAACTTGAAAAAAACTTGAAAGTATGTCCGTCATGCGGGCATCATTTCCGCTTGTCCGCTTGGGAACGTATCGGAATGACGCTTGATGACGGACGTTTGCTTGAAATCGACGCTCATCTGGAATCCGGCGATCCGCTGTCGTTCCCGGACTACAAGAACAAGCTGCGCAAACAGCAGGAGAAGTCTGGCCTTACCGAGGCTGTCGTTACGGGCGAAGGTACAATCGGCGGCGTTCCGGTTGTTGTCGCTGTGATGAGCTTCGACTTCTTCACAGGCAGCATGGGTTCGGTTGTAGGGGAGAAAATTACGCGGGCGATCGAATACGCAGACGCGAAGAAACTGCCTATCATTATTTTCTCGACTTCGGGCGGCGCTCGTATGCAAGAGAGCATATTGAGTCTGATGCAGATGGCGAAGACGAGTGCAGCACTGGCCAAGCTTCACAACAATGGCGGTCTGTTCATCTCCGTCTTCACAGATCCTACGACAGGCGGCGTGTCGGCGAGCTTCGCAAGCCTTGGCGACATTAATTTGGCCGAGCCTGGCGCATTGATCGGCTTCGCAGGTCGTATCGTCATCGAACAGACGATTCGTCAGAAGCTGCCTGACAACTTCCAGACGGCGGAGTTCAATCTGCAGCATGGCCAATTGGATAAGGTTGTCCATCGCAAGGACATGAGATCGATGCTGACTAAGCTGCTGGAACTGCACACCGTAAGGGGGGATTGGTCCGATGGCGAATGAGCTTCCATTCGAGAAACCACTAGTTGATTATCGCAAGAAGGTCGAAGAACTGAAGCGGTTCGGTCAAATGCAAGGGATCGATTTCTCGGAAGAAATAGCACGTCTCGAAGAGAAATGCAAGCAACTAGAAGACGAAATGTACAGCGAGCTGTCGGCTGCGCAGAAGATGCATCTGGCGAGACATCATCAGCGTCCGACTTCGCTTGACTATATCCAGACGATTTTCACTGATTTCGTGGAGCTTCACGGCGACCGCTTGTTCGCTGACGATCTGGCGATCGTCGGCGGCATCGCGCGTCTTAACGGAGTGCCTGTGACGGTTATCGGCCATCAGCGGGGCAAAGATACGCGCGACAACATCGCTCGCTTCTTCGGCAGCCCGCATCCGGAAGGCTTCCGCAAGGCGCTTCGTTTCATGCAGCAAGCAGTCAAATTCAATCGTCCGATCGTAACGTTCATCGATACGAAGGGCGCTTACCCAGGCAACACTGCGGAAGAACGCGGTCAGTCAGAGGCAATCGCACGCAACCTGCGCGAGATGGCTGCTTTTGGCGTTCCGATCGTCTGTGTCGTTATCGGCGAAGGCGGAAGCGGCGGCGCATTGGCGCTTGGCGTCGGCAACCGTGTCCTTATGCTTGAGAACGCGATCTACTCGGCGATTTCGCCGAACGGAGCCGCGTCGATTCTGTGGAAGGATGCATCCCGTGCCGACGAGGCTGCAGAAGCGATGAAGATTACAGCGAAGGACCTGCTCGCGTTCCAGATTATCGAAGAGATCATTCCAGAACCGCAGGGCGGTGCGCACCGCGACCTGGCGGAGCAGGCTCAATCGATTCAAGAAGCGCTGGTTCGCCACTTGAAAGAATTGTCGGCCATGTCCGCTGATCAGCTGATCGAAGACCGTTATAACAAATTCCGTAAGATAGGCGAGTTTTATGAGCGCCAAGAAGCGGAAACAATGAATGATAAGAAGCAAGAACTTGACAGCAGCTCAATGAATGATCAACAACCAGAACTTGATCTTGTTAAAAGTGTAAACCCAATTGTGTAGTTACGTACCCCAAACGGAGGTTAGAACCAATTTATGCGTAAAACCAAGATTGTTTGTACGATCGGCCCGTCGAGCGAATCGCTCGAGAACACGAAGAAGCTGATCGAAGCTGGTATGAATGTTGCGCGTCTCAACTTCTCCCATGGCGATTTTGAGGAGCACGGCAATCGTATCAAAAACCTGAAGCAAGCTCGTCAAGAGCTGGGCAAGACCGTTGCCATCCTGCTTGATACGAAGGGCCCTGAGATTCGTCTCGGCAAATTGAAAGAAGAGCCTATCGAACTCGAAGCAGGCAAAGCGATCACGCTGACGACGGAAGAAATTCTCGGCGATATTAACCGTATTCCGGTTACATATAAGAACTTGCCGAACGATATTTCCGAAGGCTCGACCGTACTGATCGACGACGGCCTTATCGGCTTGACGGTTGAACGCGTAGAAGGTACGGAAATTCACTGCCGTATCGTAAACAGCGGTCAAATCAAGAGCAAGAAAGGCGTTAACGTACCAGGCGTGCACATCTCGCTGCCAGGCATTACGGAGAAGGACGCGGCCGATATCGTATTCGGTATCGAGCAAGGCATCGACTTCATCGCAGCATCGTTCGTTCGCAAAGCTAGCGACGTGCTCGAAATCCGTGAACTGCTTGAGAAGCATAATGCGAGCCACATTCAAATTATTTCGAAAATCGAGAACCAACAAGGCGTTGACAACCTCGATGAAATTCTTGAAGTATCCGACGGCCTGATGGTTGCCCGCGGCGACCTCGGCGTTGAAATTCCAGCTGAAGAAGTTCCACTTGTTCAGAAGCGGATGATCGAGAAATGTAACCGCGTAGGCAAGCCGGTTATTACGGCTACGCAAATGCTCGACTCGATGCAGCGCAACCCGCGTCCAACGCGCGCTGAAGCAAGCGACGTTGCGAATGCGATTTTCGACGGTACAAGCGCAATCATGCTATCCGGCGAGACGGCTGCTGGCAAATATCCAGTGGAGTCGGTACAAACGATGTCCCGCATCGCTGAACGTGCCGAAGCGGCTCTGGAATACCGCGAGCTGTTCGTGAAACAAGCGAATGCACAACAAACGTCAGTAACGGAAGCGATCAGCCAAGCTGTTGCGAACTCAGCGCTTGATCTGGAAGCTGGTGCAATCGTAACGTCGACGGAGAGCGGCTACACGGCACGCATGGTGTCGAAGTACCGTCCGAAGTCGCCGATTATCGCTGTGACGCCTAACGAGTCTGTTATGCGCCGCCTGGCACTCGTATGGGGCGTTGTCCCTGCGTATGGTGCTGAAGCAGAAACGACGGACGGTATGTTCGAGACGGCTGTCAAAGGCGCGCTTGCAACGGGTATCGTAGGTCTGGGTGACACGGTCGTTATTACGGCTGGCGTTCCAGTTGGCCGAGCAGGCACGACAAACCTGATCAAAATTCACCATATCGGTGAGCTTGTAGCCAAAGGCCAAGGCATTGGCACGCAATCGGCTAAAGGTAAAGTCGTTGTTGCGCGTACGGCTGAAGAAGCAATTGCGAAGACGACGGAAGGATCGATTCTTGTAGTCGTCGCTTCCGATAAAGAATATATGCCGGCCATTGAGAAGGCTGCCGCTATCGTAACCGAGCAAGGCGGTATTACGAGCCATGCAGCAATCATTGGTCTCAACCTCGGTATCCCGGTTGTGCTCGGTATTGAGCGCGCAACGGAGCTGCTGCATGACGGTATGGAAATAACGCTGTACGGTGAGACAGGCGTTATCTATACGGGACAATCCAAAGTACTGTAATACGTGATGTTATTCAAGCGACGGTCTATTAGCCGTCGCTTTTGTTCTACCAGATAACCATTTATTCGATTGTTTCAATAAATCATTAAATCAAGAAATGCAGGGATGAAAATGAACGAGCAGCAACAATGGCATGTTCATCCGCTCAGGGTTCGTTATGAGGAGACCGATCAGATGAGCGTCGTCTTTCACGGCAACTATCTGACTTGGTTCGAGATCGGACGCACCGAGTGGATCCGGCATGCAGGTTATGCCTATCGCGATATCGAGGCGGCGGGTTTGCTGCTGCCTGTAATCGATATCGATTGCAAATATATAAAGTCGGCTCGCTATGACGATGTTGTGTTAGTGTGCACACGAATTGCGGATTATTCACCGGTACGGTTAGCCTTTGAGTCGCAAATTCGGCTCGGCGACGCTTCCGATCTGGCCGCTGGCGGCGATCTTCAAGATAGTCGAGCTTTAGAGACGCGAGAATTGCTCGCAGCAGGCGGCACGCGGCATATGTGGGTGAACGGTTCGTTCAAGCCGGCAAGACTGGATCGGGCAATGCCGGAGCTCTACGCAATGCTGAAGCAGCTTACGCAAGGGGATTAATAGCATTAATTAGCATCTAATAATTTGCACCGAATGATCAGTTACCTACGTAGTAACAAGAAACAAGCATATTACTGACTGACAATAGTAATGAAGAGCAGGCAAATTGCTGCTCACAGGTTGTCGTAGCGAGAAGCAAGCAAATTGCTAAGTATATGCTTACGAAGTAAGCAATTTCCTTACAGGCAGTATTTCATGAAGTAAGCAAATTGCTTTTAGGAGGTTATGTCATCATGCGCAAATGGCTTCTTATCGTAATTGTCGGCTTATTAATTGATTGGTGGACTATTAGCGCGGTTGGGGCTTGGCTCGGCGGGGGAATTTCGTTCCTGCTGCTGCTCTTGTCGGCCTTTGCCGGGTTTTACTTAATGCGATTCGAGGGGCGCAAATCGTGGCTGGAAATGCAGCAGCAGCTTCAACAAGGCTTGCCGCCGGGACATGCGATGCTCGATGGCTTCTGCGTGCTCCTAGGCTCGATTCTGCTCATGCTTCCAGGCTTCCTGTCCGACATAATCGGCTTGACGCTGCTCTTTCCTTTCACGCGGCCGCTCTATAAGGTTTATATGCTCACCTTTATCGAGAGAAAGCTTCGCAACGGCGGCTCTTTCACGATTCGACGCTGGTAAAATCGTGGAAGGTAATGCTTCGCTGCGATGTCTCCTCAAGTCGCGCTTTGCGAAGCAGGGGGAGGGGGAAAATAAAAAAAGGTTGAGCAGATGCTCGACCTTTTTTGAATCTGAATATCAATCTTGGTAGAATGGAAGAAGTAAGAACTTCCATTTACTAAATTTTAATAAAAAGAAGTAGCCGCTAAACGGAGCATGCAAATGATTCTGGAGAAACGAAGTGGTCGCCTTTGTCACTCGGATTGTTACCGCATCTGAATTTATATAATCAGAACAATCCGAGGACAACAGCGATCGTAAGAACATTTGCATGCGCAGTGCATTCGGCTCTACAAGCCAGCTCCGTTTTACCAGGCTACTTCGCTCCGCGCATGATGAATTGGTACAGGTCTCGGAACACATTGGCTCGTTGGAAGGCGAACAAGATGACGAGCGATACCGGGCCTATGATGAGACCGAGCACGCCGAACAGCTTCAGACCAACGAACATTGCGATGAGCGTAGGCAGCGGGTCTAGACCAACGCTGCTGGCGAGCACTTTCGGCTCGATCATCTGACGAGCGACGAGGATGACGCCGTACAGGATCGAAAGGCCGATGCCGAGCTGCACATCGCCGTAGATGAACGTGTAGGCGATCCAAGGCACCATGACAGCGCCGACGCCGAGGTAGGGCAGCAGGTCGACGAGGCCGATCAGCAGGCCGATCGTAATGGCGTAATTTACGCCGAGCAGGAGAAGACCGATAATAACGACAACCGCTGTAATCGAGATCATAATAAACTGTGAGCGCAGATAGCCGAACAGCGCCTTTTGCAGGTCGACCCATACGGTTGTGATGGACTTCATGAGGCCGCTAGGCACCCAGCCGGTAAGTACATTGGCATGTTTCTGCCAGTCCTTGCCGATGAAGAATGAAGCGAGCAATACGACAACGGTAATGGTCAGGACGTTCGGCAGCGAGATCAGAATCGATGTCAGCCCATTGAAGAAATGGGTGACGATGTTCGTGCTCGCTTCTGCCAGCAGGCCTGCGGTATCTTCGATCTTGTTGTTGATCGGCTGCTGATACTTCGGATTATCGTTATAGAAGGTGCTGATTTTATTAATGAGATCCTGCATTTCGGGGGTGTTTATAAACTTATCGAACTCATCGCGCCACCAATTGATCGTACCGTTAATGGACTGGGAGAGATGAATGACTTCCGTTACAATTCGGGTTATGAGGGCAGAAACAATCGTTACGGCAACAATAACGAATAGGAATAAGGAGAAGGTAACTGCGAGCCATCTTGGAAAACGGGCTCTCTTCTGTAGGAAGCGGACGAGAGGATTAAGCGCATAAGCGAGAATCCAGCCGATCAAGAATGGATAAACGAGCGGTGTTACATACACAACGGCTAGCACAAGCAGAGCGAGCATGACTGCGACGAATAGGCCACGCCATAAGCGCATGGCAACGATTTTGTTCAAGCTGCCGCACCTCCTAAGGATGAGTTCCAAATAAGTACGTTCGAAAGTCAAGCTGTACTAGAAAGTTTATCATGAATCAGAAGCTTTTTCCAAAGCTCGATGAGACATCTTGTCCGTTATGTACAATGCTGGACCCCCTTTTTGAACGATCTCTTTAACAATAGGTTTACAAATCTTTAACATTGTACAAATATTCGACAAGCATAATGAGGACAAGAATGGAGGCGCTCGTCCGTATGAGCAAGCAAATAATGTCCCACTATGTCAACCGCGATCTAAGCTGGATCGAATTCAATCGCCGCGTACTGCGCGAGGCGCAGGATGCTACAACACCGCTGCTGGAACGAGCGAAATTTCTTGCTATCGTATCCAGTAATCTGGACGAATTCATAAGCGTCAGAGGAGCAGGCGTTCAGAGTCAATTGAAAGCCGGTCTGACGAAGATGGATTTCACCGGATACACGCCGGCAGGACTATGGAAACGATTGATCAAACGTACGTCGCAAATGGTTACGGAACAATATCGCACATTCCGTGAAGTTGTACGCGGCATGGCGAAGGAAGGCATCGTCTTCCGCAGCATCGATGAGCTGAACGTGACGCAGACGACGGCAATGGAACGATATTTTCACGATATCGTCTTCCCTGTTCTGACGCCGATGGCCGTCGACCAGAGCCGTCCTTTCCCGCTCGTACATACGAAGGAGCTGTACATGTCCGTCCTGCTTCGCAAAGACGACGATGCGCCGGATGAAGAGCCCTATTTTGCAATTATCCAAATCCCGTCCATACTGCCTCGCCATATCCCGCTGCCTGTGCGTTCCGGTACGAAACGTTCCGAATTCGTGCTGCTCGAGGATCTGATCGAGAAGTATATCGACACGCTATTCAAAGGGTATACGCCATATGCGGTGCATCCGTTTCGGATTACGCGCAACTCCGACTTGACGTTGAACGAGGAGAATGCGGAGGACCTGCTGGAGGAGATCGAGAAGGAGCTTCGCCGCCGGCGCTGGGGGATGACGGTACGGCTGGAGGTGGATAAGGAAATTGACCCTTATGCGCTTGCCGTACTGAAGGATGAGCTGGAGATTAACGATAATATCGTCGAGATCGACGGGCCGCTTGATTTGAGCTTCCTGATGAAGTTCGCGGTGACGCTGCCCAATTACGATAATTTGCGATATGAGCGAATGGATCCGGTCTATCCGCGTGAATTCGACGATACAGAGGATATGTTCGAGGTGCTGCGCGAGCGCGATGTGCTTGTTTATCACCCGTATGAATCTTTCGAGGCGGTAACCGATTTTCTCGTACAGGCAGCCTATGATCCTGAGGTTCTCGCGATCAAAATGACATTGTATCGGGTCAGCGGTCAATCGGAGCTTGTCCAAGCGCTTGCCAAAGCAGCCGAATCCGGCAAGCAGGTTACGGTCGTCGTGGAGCTCAAGGCGCGTTTCGATGAAGAACGTAATATCGCGTGGGCGCGCCAGCTTGAGAAAGCAGGCTGTCACGTTGTATATGGCCTGATCGGCTTGAAGACTCATGCCAAGATTTTGCTGGTCGTTCGACGTGAACTGGATGGATTACGTCGTTATGTGCATGTCGGCACAGGAAACTATAACGATAGTACCGCCAAGTTATATACCGATATCGGGTTATTCACTTCGCATCCTGTAATTGGCGAGGACGCTTCTGCATTATTCAATGAGATGACAGGTTATTCGGCTCCCTATGATTGGCGGGCTTTCGGTGTCGCACCGACGTCGCTTAAGGATAAGCTGTTTGCCTTAATCGATCGGGAGAAGGAGCATGCAATAGAGGGGCGTCCCGCGCGCATTATTGCGAAGATGAACTCGTTGTCCAATCAGGAGATGATCGATAAGTTGTACTCCGCTTCGCAAGCTGGGGTTAAGATCGATCTGATCGTGCGCGGCGTATGCTGTCTTCGCCCAGGCGTAGAAGGGCTCAGCGAGAACATTCGTGTCATCAGCATCGTGGACCGTTATTTGGAGCATTCACGTTTGACGCTGTTCGCTAATGGCGGCGAAGAGGAAGTCTATCTATCGAGCGCCGATTGGATGACGCGCAACTTGAACCGTCGCATCGAACTGATGTGCCCGGTATTCGACGGCAATCTTCGCCGAATGATTCGGAACATTCTGTTCATGAACCTGGAAGACAATGTGAAGGCGCATGAGCTGCAATCGACCGGCGTATACCAGCGTGTAACGAACGAACTGGCTCCGATGCGGAGCCAGTTCGAGGCGAAGCGGATAAAGCGTTGGAAGTCGCATCAATAGTTAGGCACCACAAGAACAGGCGTCAGATGCCATGCTTTATGAAAATCTTTGCTTAACTCTTCTACTTCGGCCCGCTCGACATCGAGCGGGCTTCCGCTTGTCAACGCTTCAAGTTTAAGTGTTCCTTGTACGGTTGCTATGGATAGACGTCCAATTGACTGCGTCTCAGTACGATCCAGCGCGATTGCTAGCTGCAGCAGCGTGCCGAGCAGTGTGATATAGTCGAGATCCTTGTCCTCAAGCAGCTCGCGGAATTCGGCGATTTGCTGGCGCAGCCGGCTTTTTCCTTTGAAGGAGGCAATCGCAGCGACCAGAACCATCTCACGATGAGAGAGCCCGTTCAAATGCGAATTGACGATGAGATAAAAGGAATGCTTCGCGTATTGATAATAATCGATGGATGCACCGATTCGGAACAGCGACGAGGCGGTATCCATCAAGCGGTATGCACGTTCCGGCAACTCTGTCTTAGGGCTCAAGTGTTCGAACAGCTGCATCGCAAGTCGATTCACCTGCATGACGTGAGGCTGCGGTGCTTCAGGGTGCAGTAAGCTTAGGTTGCGCACGCTGTAGCCGAGCACATCGTCCATCCGCGGCTGATTCGGGAACCGGGTATCGTAGAACAAGCCATCTCTTAGACCAGCGCCACAGACGAGGTAGTGGGTCGCCTGCAGCTTGCGGAACAGGCAGCGAAGGATCGCAAGACCCGATACGATTACATCGGCGCGGTCTTTGGACAAGCCCGGAAATTTATTCCGTTTATCCGTAGGGATTGGACGGAGCTGTTCGAACAGCTCGTCCGTTCGTTCGCTTGTCATCTTATAATTGTGTGTAAGTGGGAAAGCATACTTGCTATCCGCTTGGTCGACCTTGCTCAGCGCTCGAACGGTGCCGCCCACGCCGATCAGCGGCATTCCCGGCGTCCAGCTTAGCCACGCTTCATGGCGAATTGTGCGCTCGACTGCTTCCTCAAGCTCTTGAAGCCCTTGATTGGACAAGGTGCCGTCTTTGGCGAGAAATTGGGACATATTTACGCAACCGATAGGGAACGATACGCTCTGTACGAGTGTCCGGTCGCGAAACAATGATATTTCGGTGCTCCCGCCGCCGATATCGATCAAGAAGCCTTCACGGACATCGAGGGTGTTGATCATGCCAAGGAAGCCGAACCGAGCCTCCTCTTCGCCGGAGAGTACCTCGATGGTAAGTCCTGCCTCTTCCTGCACGCGTTCCACAATCTCGTCTCGATTAGCGGCATTGCGAATCGCTGCAGTGGCGACAGCGCGTATATAGCCCGTGCGATGATGGGCGCAAATGAGTCGGTAATGGTTCATTATGTCAATAAGTTCATCGATTTTCTCTGGCCGCAGACGACCGTGATCATCGATACTGCCGCTTAGCCTCGCGGGTCGTTTGCTGCCGTCAATGACGCGGTGAGCTCCATTAGCGGTACGTTCATAGACGGCAAGTCGAATAGAGTTGGAGCCGATGTCGATAATGCCTAGGCGTTGTTCCTTCATAATTGCTTCCTCCGAATACGATTAGACTGCCGCTGCCCAAGTTTCAATGACGGCTAATGTCACCAGTTTACCATTTTCTAGTCTCGAATCCTAACAACATTGCCGATGATAAGGGAAATATGTTATTTTTTTTAACTGTGGCAAAAATACTTTATTAAGTCGATAAAGGAATTCTATTCGGCGTTTTGTGCGGTTTTGTTCACTTCATGGGCAAAATTCGGTATGATTAGATAGTTGAACATACGACGAGATTCCTTTTTCATTGGATAATTCCGAAACCGAAGGAGAGAAAAACATGACAGCAACCAAAGGTCTGGAAGGAATTGTCGCTACGACTTCCTCCATCAGTTCCATCATCGACGGCGTACTTACGTACCGTGGCATTAATATCGATGAACTGGCAGAAAACGCCTCGTTCGAAGAGGTTGCTTACTTACTCTGGTTCGGCAAGCTGCCTACCCAAGCTGAGCTTGACGATTTGAATCGTCAATTCAGTGAATATGCTGCACTGCCTAAACAAACCATTGAGCATCTCAAGCTGCTGCCAAGCAACAGCAACTCCATGGCTTCTCTGCGCACAGCAGTTTCGAGCCTCGCTCTGTATGATGCAGAAGCGAACGATATGTCGCGCGAAGCGAATATTCGCAAAGCGATCCGTCTGCAAGCTCAACTGCCAGCAGTTGTAGCTGCATACTCGCGCATCCGTCAAGGACTTGAGCCGATCGCGCCGAAGCAAGGCGTATCCATCGCTCATAACTTCCTTTACATGCTGACTGGCGAAGAGCCAAGCGAAGTCGCTGTTAAAGCACTTGACCAAGCGCTTGTTCTTCATGCAGACCATGAGCTCAACGCTTCGACCTTCGCAGCACGCGTAACGGTTGCAACGTTGTCCGACATCTATTCGGGCGTAACGTCGGCAATCGGCGCACTGAAAGGACCGCTGCATGGCGGCGCTAACGAAGCGGTTATGGTTATGCTCGAAGAAATCGGTTCGCTTGCAAACGTTGAGTCCTACATCAACGACAAGCTGAACAATAAAGTTAAGATCATGGGCTTCGGACACCGCGTCTACAAGAACGGCGATCCGCGCGCGAAGCATCTCATGAAGATGTCCCGTGAGCTTGGCAAACAAAAGGGCACGTTGGAGCTTTACGAAATGTCTGTTAAAATTGAAGAGCTCGTAACAGGTCAAAAGGGTCTGAAGCCGAACGTTGACTTCTACTCGGCATCCGTTTACACGACGCTTGGCATTCCGCGCGACCTGTTCACACCAATCTTCGCAATCAGCCGTCTGTCTGGCTGGACAGCCCATATCCTTGAGCAGTATGAGGACAACCGCCTCATTCGTCCACGCGCAGAATATACGGGACCGACGAATGCGAAGTACGTACCGATCGCTCAACGTTAAGCTGAGCTATAAGTGCGAGTTCAAAAAGTTCGGTTGTCAGCACCGAGAAGATTGCGAGAACCTGAAGGAGGAGGAACGGAGTGTAGGCAACCCCTACATGAGTACCGGACGCCGAAGGTGAACGCAAGCTTCGACGTCGAACACACTTCCTGACTCACTTCGTGATCACAAGCGGACTTTTTTGAACAACCTCTATAAGCTTCATCAGCATCATCATTTATTATTTTCTAGGAGGAACCAAAGACCATGCCACAATTCGAGAAATTCGCTCTTCCAACGGAAGGCCAACCAATCACGATTCAAGACAGCAAACTTCAAGTGCCTAACAATCCAATCATCCCTTTCATCGAGGGTGACGGCACGGGCCGCGACATCTGGCGCGCATCCGTACGCGTTCTGGACGCTGCTGTAGAGAAAGCATACAAAGGCGAGAAGAAAATCGCTTGGTACGAAGTATTCGCAGGCGAGAAAGCATTCAACCAATACGGCGAATGGCTGCCGGCTGACACGCTGACGGCTATCCGTGAATATATCGTTGCGATCAAAGGTCCACTGACGACGCCAATCGGCGGCGGCATCCGTTCCCTGAACGTTGCGCTTCGTCAAGAGCTCGACCTGTACACTTGCCTCCGCCCAGTACGTTACTTCGACGGCGTGCCTTCGCCAGTTAAACGTCCTGAGCTCGTGGACATGGTTATCTTCCGTGAGAACACAGAAGACATCTATGCAGGTATCGAGTATCAATCCGGTTCCGAAGCGGTTAAGAAAGTGCTGACGTTCCTTCAACAAGAAATGGGCGTTAACAAAATCCGCTTCCCAGAAACTTCCGGTATCGGCATCAAGCCAGTATCGTCCGAAGGTTCGAAACGTCTCGTTCGCGCAGCGATCGAATACGCAATCAAGCATGGCCGCAAATCGGTTACGCTCGTGCACAAAGGCAACATCATGAAATACACGGAAGGCGCGTTCAAGAACTGGGGCTACGAAGTAGCTGAGCAAGAGTTCGCTGAACAAACGTTCACGTGGGGCCAATACGACGCAATCAAAGCAGAGCAAGGCGAAGAAGCGGCTAACGCTGCTCAGAAGGCTGCTCTTGATTCCGGCAAAATCCTCGTTAAAGACGCAATCGCAGACATCGCGCTGCAACAAGTTCTGACGCGTCCAACGGACTTCGACGTAATCGCAACGCTCAACCTGAACGGCGACTACCTGTCCGACGCACTGGCTGCACAAGTTGGCGGTATCGGCATCGCTCCAGGCGCTAATATCAACTACCTGACGGGCCATGCTATCTTCGAAGCTACGCACGGCACGGCTCCTAAATATGCTGACAAAGACGTTGTTAACCCAGGTTCGGTTATCCTGTCCGGCGTAATGCTCCTCGAGCACCTCGGCTGGCAAGAAGCTGCAGACCTGATCTACAAAGGTCTGGAAACGTCGATCAACAACAAAACGGTTACTTACGACTTCGCTCGCCTGATGGAAGGCGCGACAGAAGTGAAGTGCTCGGTGTTCGCGGATAAAGTTATCGAGAACATGTAGTTTGTAAGGGGAGACCCTTACGAACCCTGACTTTCAATTATCCCGCAACCCCCTAAATCCCCCTTCCCCAAGGAAGGGGGACCCCAAAGGGCTCCCGCCCTCTGGACACCGGAAGGTATTCGCATGTGCGCGCCTGGGTGACTGGAGAGTAGGGAGCCGCTTTTGTCCAATCCCCCAAAGTCCTATTCTGTGGAATAGGACTGTGGGGGATTGGACACGCTCTACTGTGGCGGATGTGAGTGGCGCTAGTGGTTGGCGAGTTCGAACGTTTGGTGTGGGTGCGTGCTGACGTGTTTGCTCAAGATTGGGATTCGGCACTCGCGAGGCTCGTGCAATGCGTGGCGTGGGTAACGCTTCGAAGACGACGATGGTTCCCTGCGGGAACGGCCCTCGTCGAAAGGCGATGAGGGTAATGCTCCGAAGGGGCGATGGTTCCCTGTGGGAACATCCATCGCCTATGAGGGCGAAGGCATGGAGCATTTTGAAAACAAGAGCAGGTGGTGATTGCATGGTTATTTGGGTGGTTAAGGTTGTTGTGGTGCACGCATTGATCCATGCGATCATGACGTCCGTCATTGGTGGTTAGTTGCGCGGAGTGAGCTAATTCAAGGAGGAATCCGAGATGGCGATTAAACGGAACAAGATTACGGTTGTTGGGGCTGGCTTCACGGGGGCAACGACGGCGCTGATGCTTGCGCAGAAGGAATTGGGCGACATCGTGCTTGTCGATATTCCGCAGTTGGAGAATCCGACCAAGGGCAAAGCGCTTGATATGTTGGAATCGACCCCGGTGCAGGGCATTGATGCGAGAATTACGGGGACGTCGAATTACGAAGATACGCGGGATTCGGATGTAGTAATTATCACGGCGGGTATCGCGCGCAAGCCTGGGATGAGCCGGGATGATCTTGTGAACACGAACGCGGGCATCGTCCGTTCGGTGTGCGAGAACATCAAGGCGACGAGTCCGAACAGCTATGTGATCATTTTGTCCAACCCCGTTGATGCAATGACGTATGCGGCTTTTCATGCGCTTGGTTTTCCGAAGAACCGTGTTATCGGCCAATCCGGTGTACTGGATACGGCTCGTTACTGCACCTTTATCGCGCAGGAGCTGAACGTGTCGGTTGAGGACGTTCGCGGCTTTGTGCTTGGCGGGCATGGCGACGATATGGTGCCGCTCGTTCGTTATTCGAACGTTGGCGGCATTCCGATTGAGAAGCTTATTCCGGCTGACCGCATCGAAGCGATTGTTCAGCGGACTCGCGTCGGCGGCGGCGAAATCGTTAATCTGCTTGGCAACGGCAGTGCTTATTACGCGCCTGCGGCTTCACTTGTTCAGATGACCGAAGCGATCCTCAAGGATAAGAAACGGGTTCTGCCCGTTATCGCGCTGCTGCAAGGCGAGTACGGCTATCGCGATCTGTTCATGGGCGTCCCGACGATTATCGGCGGCGACGGCATTGAGAAGATTTTCGAGCTGGATCTAACGTCTGAAGAGAAAGCAGCCCTTGATCAGTCCGCAGAGTCTGTACGCAGCGTCATCAAGATCGTTCAAGGCTAATCAGAGCTTTATCGATTACTGTTCATAAAGTATAATTATAGCTACAGGAAGACCCTGACGAGCTGCACTACGGTCAGGGTCTTATTTTGTGTCGAGAAAGGTAAGGAAGGAGGGACTTCGTCATGCAAGAAGCAAGACAACTGCTAAAGCAGGTATACGGCTACGATACGTTTCGCAAAGGGCAAGAAGCGATTATCGGCGGCATTATTGACGGCCGAGACACGCTGGCGATTTTGCCGACAGGCGGGGGCAAGTCGGTCTGTTACCAAATCCCCGCACTGCTGATGGACGGGACGACGCTTGTCGTATCGCCGCTTATTTCACTTATGAAGGACCAGGTGGACGCGCTCAATCGGTTGGGCGTGAAGGCTGCCTATCTGAACAGCTCCATGAGTGCCACCGAGTATCGCGATGTCATGCGCCAAGCATTCATGGGTGAATATAAGCTGCTTTATGTAGCGCCAGAGCGACTTGATGCACCGATGTTCGCTTCACTATCGGAGCAAATGCATATCCCATTGATTGCGATCGATGAGGCGCACTGCGTATCGCAGTGGGGGCATGATTTCCGACCGAGCTATCGACAGCTCGCAGGCTGGATTGCACGAATGAACAATCGGCCGCTGGTCGCTGCGTTCACGGCTACGGCAACGGAAGAAGTGGCTCGCGATATCGCGAGCATGCTCGGCCTGCACGATCCAAGCATTCATGTCAGCGGCTTTGCCCGGGATAATTTATCGTTATCGGTCGTGAGCGGGGCGGACAAGCCAGCTTTTCTACGAAAGTTCATAGCGGAGCGCAAGGATCAATCCGGCATTATATATGCAGCTACTCGTAAGGAAACGGAACAGGTACATGCTGTTCTTGAGAAAATGGGCATTCCCGCAGGCAAATACCATGGCGGGCTTGGCGATGCAGAACGTGCGGAGATGCAGGAAAAATTCCGTTTCGACGATGTCCGTGTCATGGTGGCGACCAACGCATTCGGTATGGGCATCGATAAGCCGAACGTCAGATTCGTCCTGCACTGGCAGATGCCCGGCGACATCGAATCGTACTATCAAGAGGCGGGCCGGGCAGGCCGTGACGGCGAAGAGAGCGAATGCATTCTGCTGTTCGAGCCGCAGGACGTCCAGGTGCAGCGTTTTCTGATCGATCAAGGTGCAGGCGACGGAGACCGGAAGTCGATTCAGATGGCGAAGCTGCATACGATGATGAATTATTCGCGGACGCAGCGCTGCTTGCAGCAGTTTATCGTCGAATACTTCGGCGAAGCGGATGTTCCGCCATGCGGCAAATGCAGCAGCTGTCTCGATAAGAGCGAGCTGATTGACCGCACGGACGATGCGCTTAAGGCTTTGTCATGCGTCGCACGTCTCAAAGGAAAGTTTGGCGTCACGACGGCAGCGAAGGTATTGAAAGGTTCTCGCGATAAGCGGGTGTTGGAGTGGGGGCTTGATAAGCTTTCTACATACGGGCTGTTCTCCCGCTGGCCCGAGAAGGAAATTTCGGATTGGCTGTACTGGCTCGTTGCGGAGGGGTATCTCGTCATGAGCGATGGACAGTATCCGACCGTGTCGCTCTCTTCGGGCTCGCTGCCTGTACTGGAGGGCAAGGAGCGGGTCATGCAGCGAAAACGGACGACCATTCGTCAAGCTTCTTCTCAGGCGGTCAGCTCGCCGCTCTTCGATGCTCTGCGCGAATGGCGGCGGACGGCGGCGGCGCGCGAGAAGGTGCCTCCGTTCATGCTGTTCTTCGATGCAACGCTGCGAGAGCTTGCGGACGCAGCGCCAACAACGCGCGAGGAACTGCTGTCTGTCAAAGGGATCGGTGCAGCGAAGGCGGATAAGTACGGCAGCGATATTTTGACCATCATCGGTTCCTTCTCCTCGGGAGGCACTGCAGCAGAAGGGACGTCATCAACGCCTGAGCAATCTGTATTCATAAGTGCGGCTGCCCTGTCTCATCCGGAAAGCGGATCGAGCACGAAGACGGAGACCAGCAAGAAGACTGCTGCAATCGCAGAAGCGGATGGAGCAAGCCACTTCCAATCACTCGAGCAGTTCGAATCAGGTGTGAGCGTGAAGGAGATTGCCGCGGCTAGAGGGTTGAGCGAGGTGACGATCGAAGGACATCTGATCCGCTGTGCGTTGGAAGGGCACCCGGTAGATTGGGAACGGATGCTGCCTGCTGCTTATGAGGCTCAGATCCTGGACGTTGTCGAACAAGTCGGAGCGGATAAACTGAAGCCGATCAAGGAAGCATTGCCTGCTGATATCAGCTATTTCATGATTAAAGCCGCTCTTGCGAAGCGCAGTCTCCAATAAAACGGCAATATCGTGACAATGTGCGATGTTCTTTGAGTAATGGGACAGATTTTAGTATACTAAAGAAGATACAAAGGCAACGCTTTCTATTCCTACTTTCGAAGCGAGCGATTTGCTCTAAGGGAGTAGATCGAAGAGGAGAGCAGCCATTTGCTTACAGGAGGAATCGACGTGTTGGACATTATGATTTGGCTGCACGTAATCGGTGCGGCAGGCATGGGCATTTACTTGTTGATGCCAGTGCTTGTTGGACAAGCAACGAAGCTTACAGGCGCAGGCCAAGAAGGTCTGGCGGCAGGCCTGTATACGGCTAACCGGATTGCACAGTATGCACTTATCCTGCAGCTGCTGACTGGCGGATACCTGATGTCGCAAGGCGAGTACCCGACGCTGTGGATGATCATCATTACGCTTATTTTCGTAGCGATCGGCGCACTTTCCGGCATTATGGGCAAACCGCTGAAGCGGATCGGCACATCGATTCGCGAAGGACAAAGCGCAACGGCGCATATCGCGAAAGCGCGCGTTCTGAGCATCATCGTTCTTGTGCTTTATGCTGTTATTATGTATTTGATGACCAATCCTTTCAGCTAAAATGTACGTGTTCAAAAAGTCGGGTTTTCAGCATCGAGAAGATTGCGAGAAAGTCGACTTTTTGAACAACCTCTAAAAGGTAAAGCTATCATGGGAGGTAGTTCCGCATGACGCAAGCATCGCCCGATTTGATTACATTCGGCGAATCGATGGCCTTGTTCATGCCGCCGGAGCACCGAGCGCTCGAACGTGCATCCACGCTCGAGCAGGGATTCGGCGGGGCAGAGAGCAATGTGGCAGTAGGGGCCGCACGACTAGGCGTGTCGGTAGGCTGGTTCGGAACATTGGGCAACGATCCGTTCGGCCATATGATCGTGAAGACCCTTCGCGGCGAAGGCGTAGACGTCTCGCGCGTGAAGCTGAGCAGCGAAGCGCCAACAGGTCTTATGTTCCGTGAGACGGTCGCTGGCCGATTGGCCGTTCACTACTATAGGAAGCATTCGGCAGCAAGCCGTGTGCAGCCTGAAGATTTAGATGAAGCCTACATACGGGGAAGCAAGCTGCTCCACGTCACCGGCATTTCGATGGCGATCAGCGAGAGCAGCCGTCGCACGGTTGAGCGGGCGGTCGACATTGCGCTCGATGCCGGCGTACCGGTTAGTTTCGATCCGAACCTGCGTTTGAAGCTGTGGTCGATCGAGGAAGCGCGTGATGCACTTCTGCCGCTCGCGGCGAAGGCGGACTACTTCCTGCCAGGCTGGGACGAGCTTCAGCTGCTGTACGAGACGAGCGATTGGGATCATGTCGTAGAGCGTCTGTCGGCGCTTCGGGCTATTTCGATCGTCAAGAGCAAGGGAGATCAGACGGTAATCCTGAACAATGGCGCGACGGAAGAGGTTCCTTTCTACCCGGCTGACAACGTTGTCGATACGGTTGGAGCAGGCGACGGCTTCTGTGCCGGCTTCTTGGCCGGCATTGTGAAAGGGATGACACCGGTTGAAGCAGTGAAGCTTGCAAGCGTTACAGGCTCGCTGGCTGTCCAAATGCGCGGCGACTGGGAAGCGCTCCCAACATGGGCGGTTGCCTCCTCGCGGCTTGGCGGCCAAGCTTGGGTTGAACGATAAGAAGAGAGGCTCTCGTCTACTGTTTATCAGCATAGACGGAGCCTTTTTTTGTCGGCGCATTAAACAGTTCGGGGGTTGGACCTCCTGCTGCTTCCCCGATTAGGGAGGATTTAGGAGGGGAAAACTCATCGATTTGCTCTACTACATCTAGCTGCGCTATCATGTACGGTAGGTTGTTGTGAAACAGGGGGAATTGAACCGTGACGAATAGATCGCGAGAGTCGGCGGAACAAGCCGCGTTAACCGCGAAGCGCAAAGGGGAGCATATCCGAATCTGCCTTCAAGAGGATGTGGAAGGAGAGGGGATCTCGTCAGGCTTTGAACGTTACCGCTTCGAGCATAACGCGTTGCCGGAGCTTCGATTCGAATCCATATCGCTGGAAACATCGTTCTTGGGCAAAAAGCTTCGTGCGCCGCTTCTTGTCAGTTCAATGACGGGCGGCACGGAAGAAGCATCGGCAATCAATATACGGCTGGCTGAAGCAGCGGAAGCAAGGGGCTGGGCGATTGGGTTGGGCTCGATGCGCGCCGCAATCGAAAGCGAAGAGCTCGCGGACTCATTCCGCGTTCGTCATGCCGCGCCAACTGCGCCGGTAATTGCGAATCTCGGCGCTGTCCAGCTAGCGTTAGGCTATGGCGTCGACCAATGCCGCCGTGCCGTGGAGCTTGCGGAAGCGGATGCTCTGGTGCTTCATCTGAACGGCATGCAGGAGCTGTTCCAGCCCGAAGGCGATACCGATTTCAGCGGGCTGCTGCAGCGATTCGGCGAAGTATGCAGCAAGCTCGACATGCCTGTTGGCGTGAAAGAGGTCGGCTGGGGAATCGATGGACGGACTGCCAGACAGCTGTATGATGCTGGCGTAGCTTTCATCGATATAGCGGGAGCGGGCGGAACATCGTGGAGTCAGGTCGAGAAATTCCGTACGACGGACCCGATGCGCCGTGCAGCGGCGGAAGCGTTCGCGGATTGGGGCATCCCTACGGCGGATTGCATTAGCGATGTGAGAAGACATTTGCCGTATGAAGCGGTCGTTATCGGCAGCGGCGGTCTGAAGAACGGCGTCGAAGCTGCCAAGGCTATTGCACTTGGCGCGAATGTTGTCGGCTTCGGTCGTACACTGCTTCCATACGCATCACGAGCCGGAGATGCGGGTCTGCTGCTTCAGCAGTTCGAGCAGATCGAATTTGAACTCAAGGCAGCAATGTTCGGCATCGGTGCGGCATCGATTCGAGATCTAGCGATGACGGATCGTCTGCTGGTCAAGAACGGAACGGCGCAATGAACCTGCATACGATAGTAGTTGCAGGCAGCATCAATATGGACGTTGTCAGCAGAGTCGGCCAGTTTCCGCGCCCAGGCGAGACGGTGCATGGCAGCGAGGTCCAATATATGCCCGGCGGCAAAGGAGCGAATCAAGCGGTTGCTGCTGCACAAGCAGGCGCGGCTGTCAGGATGATCGGCGCTGTCGGAACAGATGGTTTCGGCCGCCAGCTGTTGAATGCAATCGAAGCAAAGGGTGCATTTGTCTCAGAGGTGAGCGTCATTGACGGGGCTTCGGGTATCGCACTTATTACGGTGAGCGAGTCAGGCGAGAATCAGATCGTGTTATGTGCGGGCGCTAACGGCAAGGTAGCGGGCGCGGAGGTTGAAGCATTGGATCGACTGCTAGGAGAAGCAGGGGCGATTTTGCTGCAAAATGAGATCCCATGGTCGGCTAACGAAGCATTCATGCGCAAGGCGGCAGCGGCGGCGATCCCCGTTATTTATAATCCGGCGCCAGCGGCGAAGCTTCCGGATGAAGCATTGCCGCACATTGATACGATCGTGCTTAATGAGACGGAGACAGAAGTGATCACCGGCATTGCGCCGATTGATGAAGCAAGCCTAGAGGCAGCAGCTAATTGGTTTCTAAGCAGAGGGACCAGAGCTGTCATTGTTACGCTGGGAGCGGAAGGATGCTTCTATCTAGATGCGAACGGGATGAACCTGCGTCTGCAGGCTTGGCCTGTTCAGCCGGTCGATACAACAGCAGCAGGGGATACCTTCATTGGTGCTTATGCGGCAGTTCGATACGGCGGTACGATCGAGGATGCATCGCCGCAGTCGGCACTGCGCTGCGCAACGGCAGCGGCAGCGCTGTCTGTGACGAAGCTGGGGGCTCAAGCGTCCATACCGACATGGCAGGAAGTGCTTGCCTTCATATCGGATCAAGAGTGAGTACGCGCTATTCGGGTTGTGGCGCGCCGGTGGAGCTTCCGATGATTAACTCATTGGACAGTACCTTGCGTCTTGGCTGTATTTCGGCTCTGCCCTCGATTCTTTCGATCAGCATCGTAATGCCGAGCTCGCCGAACTGATAAGCAGGCTGCTCCGCAGTCGTGAACAGCGGATCAATGAGATCGCGATAGCCAAGGGAATCGAAGGTGACGATGGACATCTGACCGGGCGTCTCGATGCCGCGGCGTCGGAATGCTTGAAGCAAACCTAGCGCAAGCAAGTTATTGCCGGCCAGTATAGCAGTCGGAGCCGGATTGACGGCGAGCAGCTGCTCTACCGCGTGTTCCATATCGTGCAGCCGATAGCCGGTCTCGAATACAAGCTGCTCATTGTAAGACAGACCGTTGGCTGCAAGCGCTTCGCGGTACCCTTCGTGCCGCTCGCGTGCGGTCGACACATCGAATGTGCCGCCGACCAGCGCGATGACGCGATGACCAAGTCCGACGAGATGATCGATCAGCTTGCGGGCACCGCCGACGCTGTCACCAACGACAGCGTCGCATACGATGCCTGGCACATCACGGTCAATGGCTACGAACGGCGTACCATGCCGCATGAGGGCTTCCAGCTGCTCCTTGGAATTGTCGCTTGCAGGGGTGAGCAGCACCCCATCCACGCGAGTCGACAGAATCGTTTCGATATATTCCTTCTCTTTGATCAAATCCTCATCACTGTTGCCAAGCAGCAGTTTGTAGCCATGAGCGCGTGCCGCATCTTCCGCTCCTCGAGCAAGTGTCGTATAGAATGGATTGGTAATATCCGTCACAAGCAGAGAAACGATATTCGTTTTCTGCAGGACGAGCGAGCGGGCCATGGCATTAGGGACATAGTTCAATTCCTCCATGACATGACGGACCTTGGCTCTTGTTTTATCGCTAATTCGTCCGGTATTGTTAATGACGCGCGACACTGTCATCGCGGATACATTCGCTTGCTTCGCAATATCGTAGATCGTAACCATTCGCTTAAACCAGCCTTCCTAACGAACCTATGTAGAAGTCCATTCCCTAGTCATACATTATGACTCCATCGTACTCAATTTATGGATTGACAGCAACAGCAATGCTTTGTTACTTTGCCGGGCAAGTAGATATTCTCGTCAACAACATAGGTATCGCACTGTTCGAACCGTTCAGCAGCGATTTGTACGCACATGCCAAACAGAGGGGTTATCATGTCGATACGGGCATGATAACCCTTTTTTTCTCATGCGAGCAGGTTGTATCCTCTTTGCCCCTCCGGCCCATTATAAAGTACAATGAACCTGTACGAAGGATGATCGATCGATGAAAGAATGGTACGAGCGGAGCTTCGGCGACGATTACATGGTCGTATACAGACATCGGAATTGGGAGCGGGCGATCGAAGAGGTCAGACAGCTAATAGGCTGGCTGCAACTGCCGCAGGGATCTGCACTGCTAGACGTCGGATGCGGGATGGGCCGGCATGCGGTCGCACTCGCTGAGATGGGCTACCAGGTCAGCGGCATTGATCTGTCGCAGCCGCTGCTGGAAGAAGCGCGCGAGCATGACGTGAATGAGCATGTACGCTGGCAGCAGGGGGATATGCGGTCGCTGCCATATGGAGACAACGTCTTCGATGCGACGGTGAATCTGTTCACGTCATTCGGTTACTTCAGTGATCAGGACAATAAGAGCGTATTGCTTGAGCTGCGCCGCGTGCTGCGCCCTGGCGGCTATTTCGTCATTGACTTTCTTAACGCGGATGAAGTATCGCGTAAGCTCGTTCCGTTGTCTGAACACGTAGATACGCAGACGGGCTGGTTGATACGCGAGCAACGACGGATCGAGTCCGGGGAGGTATGCAAGAAGATTACGATTGTGACGAAGTCAGGGGAAGAGCGTCACTATGAAGAATGTGTGAAGCTGTATGGACTGGATTGGTTCGAGGAGGCGCTTGCTGCGGCCGGCTTACGAATAACTCGCACTGCTGGCAGCTATGACGGCGCGAACTATATCAGATCCGAATCGAAACGGCTTATCATTAGCGGGAGAGCGGATGAATAATGACGAATGAACATCAATCAGAAGCAAATGAGATAACAGCAGCAACCAATGTGCTAGACAATGGCTGGATACAGGTAAAGGTTCCGCTGCCGTTCTCGCTTAAATATGTGAATGCGTATTTGGTGCCGGAACCTGATGGCGGATATACCGTCATTGATCCTGGGCTGCATACGCCTGAAGCCATCGCTGCGTGGGAGCTAGTGCTTGAGCGGCATGGTCTAACGTTTCGTGATATCGCGCGTATCGTGCTGACCCATCAGCATCCCGATCATTACGGGCTTGCGGGGTTGTTCCAGCAGCGTTCGGGAGCGCCGGTATGGATAAGCCGCGCCTCACATCGATACGCCGAGCGCATGTGGGGAACGAATCGTCCGCTGGCTGATCAATTAGTGGAGACGTTCCGCCTGCACGGTATGCCGGCAGAGCTGAGGCAGGGTATTAAGGACAATCTGGAAAGCTTCGTTCCGATGGTTACCCCCTATCCGGAAGTCACCTACATGGAGGCGGGGCAGCCATTCCGTCTCGGTGGAATCGATTGGACGACAATCGAAGGCAATGGCCATGCTGAGGGCCAAATCCTGTTCTATGATGAGGCAAGCCGAGTGATCGTATGCGGAGATCAGGTTATGCCGGGCATCACACCGAATGTGAGTGTCGTACCCGGTGAAACGGAGGATCCATTGGAAGCATTCATAGACAGCTTGCAGCAGTTGAGCAAGCTGGATGTAGCGCTGGCGCTGCCAGGTCATCGGGAGCCTTTCACCGATTTTGTTGGACGCTGCGAGGGGCTTATTGCGCATCACGAACGCCGTCTGGACAAAATGATTGATTTGCTGCAGGAGCAGCCGGAAGCGAAGGCGACCGGCTTCGCGATGTGCGAGCTGTTGTTTGGCAGCCGTATCACCCTTAATATGCATAACCTGCGCTTCGCGATGGCAGAGACGCTCGCTCACCTTGTTCGTCTGGAGAAGCAGGGAAGAGTGACGCTGCTAGAGCGGAACGGGCAATACATCTATCATGCCATTTAACTAAACGAAACGTCCGGCTTCTCATCGGAAGATGAGAGACCGGACGTTTTTTATTTGTTACGACGGCGTAGTCATTATGGTTTGCAGTCTCAAAGCTCTCGGTTGCGGGCGGCATAGTAATCGTATGCCTTCGTCAGCAAATCAGCGAGTTGAAGGGTCTGCTCTTCGCCGAGATGTTCAGCCAGCCCGCCTAACGATCGTTTGAAATGCTCGTCCGCTTCTTGGGCAATCTGCATCCCCTTCGGCGTCAGGATGAGATCGAAAGACCGTTTGTCCTCGGGGTCGACCGTCCGCTCGACTAGGTTATCTTCGATTAATGTTTTCATCAGCTGCGTAACGGAAGGCGGCGTCACCATCAGCCGCTTACTGATTTCCGACAGCTTCATGCCGCGATTTCCGTTCTTGGTTGCTTCCATAATGCAGAACAGCACTCTAATTTCACTTCGCTTGTATCCGCTGACGGGACGTTGTTTCCATTCGGCTTTGGAGAAGCGTAAAAACGCGTCATGCAGTGCTTGTATCAAATCATTCTTGTCCATAGATTCTCCTGTCTCTCATGCATTTGTATAAGTTAATAATACTTGAATTGTGCCCATTTGTTCATTATTATTATAGTTAGGTTACTAAACTAAATATATTATTTCATTAATGAATGTTCAAGTTAACGACGGGTCGCAATAATGCGAGTTCAAAAAGTACGGTTTTCAGCAAATGTGCCGAAATCACTTCTCGTGAAGCCTCGTGATCAAAAGCGTACTTTTTGAACTACCTCTAATAATGCGAGTTCAAAAAGTACGGTTTTCAGCACCAAGAAGGTTGGATCAAGCGGGGAATGAGGATCGGAGCGTAGTGGTTTGCTACGTGAGAACCGGAAGTCACAGCTTGATCCAAGATTCGATGCCGAAATCACTTCTCGTGAAGCCTCGTGATCAAAAGCGTACTTTTTGAACTACCTCTATCACGCAACGGGGTGGATTTTATGAACATCGGCATTATGGGGACCGGATATGTCGGATTAGTCCATGGCGCTGTTCTTGCAAGTTATGGTTTTAATGTTTCATGTATGGATGTAGACGAGCATAAAATAAATCAATTAACCGCGGGCGTGCCCTCGATCTACGAGCCAGACCTGGAGCAGCTGATCCAGCGCGGCATCGCGGGCGGCACGCTGTCGTTCACTTCGGATGCACAGCAGGTCGTACAGTCTAGCGATGTGATCTTCATAGCGGTAGGAACCCCATCGAAGAAGGATGGCAGCGCCGATCTCTCTTACGTGAAAGGCGTCGTGCAGACGATCAGCAAGTTTGTGAACGGCTATAAAGTCATCGTTTGCAAGTCGACGCTGCCCGTTGGCGCGAGCAGCCGTATAGCAGAGCAGCTCAATGGAGCGCTCCAAGCGTCCGGCGCATCGTTCCGTGTGGATGTCGCATCCAATCCAGAATTTCTTCGGCAAGGACAGGCGGTTAGCGACGCAATGTCTCCATCGAGAATTGTAATCGGGACAGATTCAGAAGCTGCTAGACAGATGCTGCAGACCATTTATGCTTCTCAGATTGCGCGCGGTGTACCGGTTCTATACACGAATCAGGAGACGGCAGAGATGGTCAAATATGCAGCGAATTCATTCCTGGCGGTCAAAATTTCATTCATCAATGAACTTGCACTATTGGCGGAGAAGGTAGGTGCTAAGATTGATGACATTGCAGTGGGAATGGGGCTCGACAGCCGAATTTCTCCCCATTTTCTACAGGCTGGACCAGGCTACGGCGGAAGCTGCTTCCCGAAAGATACAGAAGCCGTTGTCGACATAGGCAGACGGAACGGCGAGGACTTGTTCGTCGTGCAGGCAGCCATTGAAGCCAACAAGAAACAGAAACAAAAGATGGTAGCGAAGATCAGCGAGGCGCTGGCTTCGTACAATGGCACGCTGAAGGGAAGGACGATCGGCGTTTGGGGCCTTTCTTTTAAACCAGACACAGACGATATTCGCGATGCGCCTAGCCGCGATATCATTCAAGGCCTGATTGACCAAGGGGCGTCTGTCAGAGTCTATTGTCCGCAAGGGATGAGACAGGCAAGACGCATGTGGACGGAATTGAACGGAGCTATCCAGTATTGCAGCAGTGAAGCGGAATGTGCAGCGAATGCCGATGCGATCGTAATTATGACCGAATGGGCGCAATTCAGGACAGTCGACTGGAAAGCAATAGCCAGCAGTATGCGATGCGATCGAGCGCTATTTGATTTAAGAAATATGTTCGCAGCGAATGCAGACGTCCAGCGGTTATTCTCGTACTATGGCGTCGGCGCCAACGCGGAGCCTAAAGTGTATTCGCTGCAGGAGGCCAAATGACGACTTATTGTGTTACGGGAGGGGCGGGTTTCATCGGCTCCCACTTATGCGAACGGCTGCTTAATGAAGGCCACCGCGTTGTATGTATCGATAGTTTCAATGATGTCTATGATTACAGAATAAAGATCGATAATGTGCTCAAGAGCACGAATGCAGACAAAACGTTTCGCAGCGTTGACAAACGAACCGATCTGCAGCAGCTGCCTGGAATCGTGAATAGCAGCCGCTATAAGCTGATCGCAGCGGATATCCGCGATCAAGCTGCAGTCGATGCGGTCTTCGCCGATGAGCGGATTGACGTCGTCATTCACTTAGCGGCGATGGCGGGGGTAAGGCCGTCCATCGAAGATCCGATGCTTTACGAGGAAGTGAATGTGAAAGGTACGATGCATATCCTTGAAGCGATGCGCAAGCATCAAGTCCGCAAATGGCTGTGCGCTTCAAGCTCGTCCGTGTACGGCAATCAGAAGAAGCTTCCTTTCGCCGAACAAGATGTCGTGGATCGAATGATCTCGCCTTATGCTGCGACGAAGAAGTCCTGCGAGATAATGGGTCACACGTATTACCACCTGTTCGGAATCGATACGGTCATGCTGCGCTTCTTCACGGTGTACGGAGAACGCCAGCGTCCTGATCTTGCCATTCACAAGTTTATGAGAATGCTGGACAACGGGGAAGAGCTTACACTGTACGGCGACGGCTCCTCGAGACGAGACTATACGCATATCGATGATATTATTCAGGGCATACTTGGCGCGCTTCACTATGTCGAACAAGAAGAGCGAGTCTATGAGATTGTTAACCTGGGCACACATCGTACCGTCACCCTGCTTGAGCTTGTACAGACGCTGGAGCGCAACGCGGGTCGGGTTGCGAACATTCGATGGCTGCCGGATCAACCTGGCGATGTGGAGCAGACGTATGCAGATGTGAGCAAAGCGGGCCGCCTGTTCGGGTATGATCCAACAACTGATTTTGAAGAAGGCATTGCAAGATTCGTGACATGGTACAGGGGTGAACGTAAATGGTGAAGCTGTCAATTGTAGCGCCAATTTATAATGAAGAAGAAAATATTCGTCTGCTGCATGAGGCGATAACCGGCGCAGTTAAAGATCGGGTGGAGAGTTACGAGATCGTGCTCGTCAACGACGGCAGCAAGGATCGGAGCGCCAGCATTCTGAATGACCTTGCCGTTGAAGACCCCTTCGTGCAAGTTATTCATTTCGTCTCGAACTGCGGTCAGACGGCTGCGATCTATGCAGGCCTTAAGCATGCGAAGGGTGATCTCATTGCGCTCATCGATGCGGATCTTCAGACGGACCCGCGAGATATTTTTAAGCTGATGCCGTACATCCCTCAGATGGATTTCGTCAACGGCAAACGGGTCAAACGCCAAGATACGCTGGTGAAGAAAGTATCCTCTCGCGTCGGCAACGGCGTCCGCAATTGGCTGACTGGCGATCAGATTTATGATACGGGCTGCCCGATGAAGCTGATGAAGCGGGAAGTGGCGGAGAGCTACTATCTGTATGAGGGCATGCACCGCTTCCTGCCGACGCTGGCGAAGATTAATGGCTTCAAAGTGATTGAGGTTGCAGTGTCGCATCGCGAACGGCAGCATGGGGTGTCCAAGTACGGCGTCTTCAATCGTGCATTCGTCGGATTGATGGATGCGATTGTCATCGGCTGGTTAAGAAAACGGGTTATTCGATATCAGGTCAGAGGCCAATAAATGCGGGACTACTTCTTCGGCAGCCTGTCGATAACTCAAATTTGTTGGATCGTGTTCGGGTTTGCCGGGCAAATCATGTTCACGATGCGCTTCATAACCCAGTGGCTGGCCAGCGAGAAAGCGAAAGCGACCGTCATCCCGCTGTCGTTCTGGGTGTACAGCATATTGGGCAGCGCCGTCCTGTCTGCGTATGCGATTCATCGCAAAGATCCGGTCTTCCTGCTCGGTCAGCTGCCAAGCGTATTTATTTACTTCCGGAATATTATGATTAACCGGAAGGCGACTCAGAAAGCGGATAAAGATGCTGCAGTCAGCAATCATGTGCAGAACAGCAGTGTACGGTCCATTGATTCATAAACAATAGAAGAAGGCTGCCATACAGCAGGTTATAGGCCATAACCTGCTGTATGACAGCCTTTTTTTTGTGCGTAAGCGTAAGTATGCCTAATCAGTCAGTCAATTGGGAGGCCCAGCCTTCTCATGGTCGGCCTGCATCCGGTGTGCGATCCGGCTTGCCGCTGCTGCTGCGACAGCGCCGACGAGGTCATCGAGAAACGTATGCACATCGCGCCCGTTCTTCTCGTTGAGCCGCTTCACGACACCAGGCTTCAGCTTGTCGATGTAGCCGAAGTTCGTTAGACCGATGCTGCCGTAGACGTTCACGATCGATAAAGCTAACACTTCATCGCAGCCGTACAGCGGTTCATCATGGAACAACATGTCCTGCAGCGGAGGCAGCAGCATTCGCTGCTCGGCAAGCATATCGAGCTGAATGCCTGTCAGCACCGCATTGTGCACTTCTCGCTTGGACAATACCGCTTCTACATGCTCGATGCATGCTTCTTCCGTCAGTTCAGGATAGTAATCCTTCTGCAGCATGTAAGCGAGCTCTGCAATTTCTTGAATGGAGACGCCGCGCTTCGTCAGCCATTGCCTAGTCGCTTCAGCGACCGCTCGGCTGTTCAGTCTGTATGGCTCCGTGTTATACATCGTGCAATAGCCTCCTCCATGTGCTGTTGAAGATTGAAAATAATATGACGCTAGAACGCTCTGTCGGCAAGTAAGAAACTTTGTCCAATGGAATGGACAAAACTGGTCTAAAACAGCAGAGGGCTCGTATACATAGTACTACAAACCGAGCCAATGAACCAATAACGCCGTGGCGCGGCGCGAAGATGATGGGAGGAAAAAACGGATATGAATCGAAATCGTTGGATTCGCCGGGCAGCATGGACAGGAGTTATCGCACTGCCGCTATTGACAGCTGGCTGCGGAATCTTCTCGCAAAACACAGCGCAGGAGATCGATCCTCCGCCTGTTGAAACACAAAATGGGACAACGGGCAGCCTGCAGCAAAATGGAACAAGCAGTGAAACAGGGGCAAGCATTGATCTGCAAACAGGCGAAACGCAAATGACGGTGTATTTGCTCGACTCGCATGGTTACCTGGCGCCTGTTACCCTTCGGACAACCTTAGGCGACCAGGAGCAGCTGGGACAAAAAGCGCTAGAGATGATGACGGATGGAGGTGCCTATGCGGATCAGCTGCCGTCTGGATTTACCGGCGTTTTTCCGAAAGGAACTTCGGTCATTAAGTATACAGAGTCGAAGGATACGAAGCTGGCAACGATCGACTTCTCCCAAGCGTTCACGGACTATAACGCAGGCGATGAGCGGAAGATCGTAGAGGCGATTGCGTGGACGCTGACGGGGCTCCCGGATGTGTCTGGCGTAGAGCTGATGCTGGAAGGAACGAAGTTGACCGAGATGCCTGAGCGCGCGTATCCGCTGGACCGCCCGCTGGATCGTTCGGTTGGCATTAACCTCGAAGCGGCCGATGGCGTTGATTATGGACAATCGGTGCCGGTCACGCTGTACTTCTCTTCGGAGACGCCGGATGGCGATATGTATTATGTACCGGTCACGCGTCTCATTAACCGGACGGATGATCTGCTGAAGGCTTCCATTGATCAATTGATCGCTGGACCGCTTGGCCAAAGCCAGCTGATCGGCGTCATGACGCCGGATGTTCAAGTGAAGAGCGTTGTGCCGACTGATAATATGATTACGGTCAATCTGCAAGACGAGTCGTTTATGGAAGGAACGCTGGAGCCGGATGAAATGCTGCAGGCGATCATTCTCTCCGTAACGGAGAATGCGAATGCGAGCGCATCGAAAGTACAGATTACGTTGAACGGAGAAACGAATCTGTTGACAGAGCCGGTGACTCGTCCTTCCTTTGTAAATGCCCTCAAATCTTAATCGAAGAGGTAGTTCAAAAAAGTCCGCTTTTGATCACGAAGCATTACAAGTGGGGTAATCGGCATCGAATCTTGGATGAAGCTGCGACTTCCGGTTCTCACGTAGCAAATCACTACGCTCCGATCCTCATTCCCTGCTTGATCCAACCTTCTCGGTGCTGAAAACCGGATTTTTTGAACTTCAATTATACCGATCGCCAGATGGCTTCCAGGACAAAGTTCCTGCGAAGCCATCTTGTTGTGCTCAGCACATCCGGGAGCGAAGGTCGATTTTATCCAACGTGTCTGGTAAAATGGGGAAGGCAGTTAAAAGATGCTAAGCATCTATTTACGAAGCAAGCAATTTTAGGAGGACAAGCATGAGATCCGATGGGCGTCAACAAAATCAATTGCGGTCCGTTGTTATCACGACGGGCGTGAACAAATATGCAGAAGGATCAGTGGAGATTTCTTTCGGCGATACGAAGGTCATTTGCACGGCGACCGTGGAGGAGCGGGTTCCGCCTTTCATGAAGGGGCAGGGCAAAGGCTGGGTCACGGCGGAATATTCGATGCTGCCTCGCGCAACACAAACCCGCAACCAGCGTGAAGCCGCGAAGGGCAAGCTGGGCGGACGCACCATGGAAATTCAACGTCTGATCGGGCGCGCACTGCGTTCCGTCGTGGATCTCGCGGCGCTTGGCGAGCGGACGATTACATTGGACTGCGACGTTATTCAAGCGGATGGCGGTACGCGTACAACGTCGATTACCGGTGCATTCATCGCGATGGCGATTGCCATTCATAAGCTGTCGGAGAAACACAATTTCAGCCGTTACCCGATTACGGATTATCTCGCTTCTGTCAGCGTAGGGGTTATTAACGGGACACCGCTGCTCGATCTGAACTACGAGGAAGATTCGACGGCGAAGGTCGATATGAACGTCGTGATGACAGGGACTGGCCAGTTCGTTGAAGTGCAGGGCACCGGCGAAGATTCGCCATTTTCTAGACAAGAGCTCAATGATCTGCTGGCGTTGGCGGAGTCCGGTATCGGCGAGCTGATCAACAAGCAGCGCGAAGCGCTTGGAACGATCGGCGAGAAGATCGGGGGCAAAGCATGAGATTTGCGGTTGGACAAGTCGTTGTCGTCGCAACTGGCAATGCCGGCAAGGTGAAAGAATTCGCGCATGCATTCGCGGAGCTTGGCTTAGAGGTACGCAGCCTGCGTGACTACGAGGGCCTGCCGGAGATCGTGGAAGACGGGGAGACATTCCAAGCGAATGCCCGCAAGAAGGCGAAGATCATTGGCGACGCGCTCAATCTTCCTGTATTGGCCGATGATTCGGGTCTATGCGTCGATGCGCTTGACGGCGCCCCAGGTGTTTATTCCGCACGTTATGCCGGGGAAGGTGCGACGGATGCCGATAACAATGCGAAGCTTCTTCGCGAGTTGTCCAAGCTAGCAGGTGCACTAGGTGACGTGCCTGCTGCTGAAGCGCATGGCGTAACCTTATTCGGCGGTGGTCAATTCCGGTGCGCACTGGCGCTGTATGACCCGGCGGACGGGTCGTTCGTTGATGCGGAAGGCGCAGTAGAGGGCCGCATTCTTTCAAGTGCCAAAGGATCGGGCGGCTTCGGCTATGATCCGCTGTTCTGGCTGCCGGAGCTCGGCCGATCGATGGCAGAGCTCTCGACGGAAGAGAAGCAGGCAATCAGTCACCGCGGCGCAGCGCTTCGCGAGCTGTTGGCGAAGCTTCGGTAAATTAGTACATGAAAAAGGCTGTTCGATCGAGTCATTGTGAACCACATGACTTGGATCGAACAGCCTTTTTCTCAACCTATGTTATTTCACCTGCACCGCATTACCCGATAGAGACGTTATATTCACGCAGCCACAGATCGGTCTGCCACAAGTAGGCGAACAGCTGCGGTCCGCTCATCAACTGGCCGAACCATGGAATGTTCGAGCTTGCATCGGCCGACGCGGCAATCTCCCGCACCTTGTTCACATTAATGAGCTGGAGCAGCGGCGAGCTAGGATCATCCAGCACATTAAGCAGCTGGCTGCGCACTGCATCGAGATAGTTCGGATTATGCGTCTTCGGATAAGGGCTCTTCTTGCGCCAGAGCACGTCGTCGGGCAGAACGTTAGTCAGCGACTTGCGCAGGATCCCTTTCTCGCGAGCGCTTGCCGTCTTCGTCTCCCAGGGAATGTTGAACACATAATCGACAAGACGGTGATCGCAATACGGAACGCGCACCTCGAGACCAACCGCCATACTCATCCGATCCTTCCGGTCGAGCAGCGTCGGCATGAAGCGCGTAATGTTCAGATAGGACATAATACGCATCCGTTGCGCAGCCGCGTCTTCGCCATTCAGATGCGGCACCTCTGCAACTGCATCGGCGTAACGGTCGGCCAAATATTGCTGAGGCTTAAGCCAGTCGGCGATTTCCGGATTGAGCAGATCCGCTCGCATGCCGGTAGCCAGCGACCAAGGGAATGTATTGGCGTTTAACGCTTCATCGCGATGGAACCAAGGGTAGCCGCCGAAAATTTCATCTGCCGCCTCGCCTGACAGAGCGACGGTCGCTCCTTTCTTAATTTCCCTGCAGAAAAGCAGCAGGGAAGCGTCGACGTCCGCCATACCCGGCAGATCGCGTGCGAGCGTGGCCGCACGCAGAGCATCTACCAGCTCATCCGTATCGAATTGGATGTTGTGATGTATGGTGCCGAGATGCTCGCTCATTCGCTTGATCCACGGAGCATCCGCATTCGGCTGGAAAGCATGCGCCTTGAAGTGTTTATCATTATCGACATAGTCTACGGAATACGTATGGATATTGCCCTGTCCCGTGCCTTGATAATAACGGACCGCAAGCGCAGTGAGCGCGCTTGAGTCAAGTCCGCCGGACAGCAGCGTGCATACGGGCACGTCGGAGACGAGCTGGCGTTCCACCGTATCCTGCAGCAGTTCGCCTACTCGCGCTGCCGTTGCATCGACATCGTCTGTATGCGGCCGGCTTTCCAGCTTCCAATAAGTGCGAATGGAATTGCCTTCGCGTCTTACGGTCATACATTGTCCAGGACGCAGCTCGCGGAGCTGCTTGTAGACGCCGTGGCCTGGCGTTCGCGCTGGTCCGACAATGAAGATCTCGGCTAATCCTTCGGCACCTACGCGCGCAGGCACTTCGTCATGCGCAAGTATCGCTTTGGGCTCGGATCCGAACATGAACTTGCCTTCTCCCTCGCTATAGAAGAGCGGCTTGACGCCAAGCCGGTCCCGCGCAAGGAACAGATGCTGTTCTGCGGAATCCCAGATTGCGAAGGCGAATATGCCATTGAATCGTTCGATGCACGCTTTGCCCCATTCCATATAAGCGACCAGCAGCACCTCAGTATCGCAGTTCGTCGTAAACGTTCTGCCTCTGCTCTCCAGATCTGCCCGCAGCTCCAGCGCATTATACAACTCGCCGTTATAGACGATTACGCATTTCCGCTCGCCCTCATTGCGAATCATCGGCTGCGCACCATTCTCCGGATCGATGACGGACAGCCTGCGATGCCCGAGGCCGCAATGGGATGATATCCATGTACCCGCTGCATCCGGACCACGAGGGGCCAACGTTTCTGTCATCCGTTCGAGCTGCTCGCTGAATTGCGTCAGATCACGGCTCCAATCGATCCAACCGGTAATACCACACATACTAATTCATCCCTCTCTCCAGGATGTTGTTTGTTGTTGCTCGCTCGTCCGCATCCTGCGGTTCAACTGGCACAAGGGCCGGGGGGAACGGCAGTTGTCTATTTTGTCGAGATAATACCAGTTATATGCGGAAATATAGGATAAAATGTCTGTCCATAGGGGGAAGCTAGAGAAGAGTGTCCGTCATCCGGACGAGGAAGGAAGGGGGCTATTCCTGATGTCGCACAACAACCATACCCATTACAATGGCCATAATCACGATCGCAGCCATGATCACGCTGCGGGTGATGCTGGCGAACGCCGAACCTATTATGTATCCGTAGGTGCAGGGCAAGTGCTCGAGGATCAGCATGCAGCCTCTTACGAGCTTGTCATTGAGGCGAATGCGGACGAGGTGAACAAGCTGAAGGAGCTGTTCGGCGAATATTCGAGCATGGACGAAGCCGAAGCGTTCCATTTTACCCGCCATCCGTATGAGACCAACGACGATCGTGCGTTGAGCGGGGGAACCAACGCGATTATTAATCAAATTTACAATCTGCTGCATGAGTTGGGGACCGCAGAGACGCGGCAGTTTATCGAAGAGAACCATTTGGGGTAATGGAGTAATTAAGAAAGGCTACCAACCGATGCTCAGCGAACGCTGATTTCGGTTGGCAGCCTTGTTTCTTATAAGTTCGAGTTCAACGATCTCTATAAGGGGCTATTTCAATTCGAGTCCGATTCCTCTGTCTCGTGCAAGTTCGACCGTGTAGGCGGCTACGGCGATATCGAAGATCGCCATGCCCATCGGGCTGAACAAGAGTGAGCCTTCCTTCGGCATCGATAGCAGCTTGTCGCCAAATACAGCTTCCGAGAGCGCAATTGTCTGCTCCCTCTCCAAACCGGCTGTCAGATGCATCTGCTCGATATCGGTATTCTCGCGGCAAATCTCGTCCCAATCATCGACGACGATCGTTTCGATTGAGGAGAGCGCCGAAGGCTGATAGTCTCGCAAGGATACATGAAGCAGAAGGCTGCCAGGTGAAGGAGGGGCATCGATATAGCGGCTGCCGGAAACGGTGCACGTTAAGATAATGTCCGATCCGCAGTAAGCTTCTTCCCAGTTGGCAGCGACCGCTCCAGCGCTGCCTGCGGTCGACGCTGCTTGGCGTGCACGATCCGGAGACAAATCATAAGTTGTCAGTTTCCCAAGCCGCGAGCCAAGAATGACCGTCAACATTCGAGCATGCCATTGACCGATTGGACCGCAGCCGATGAGTCCTACGTTGAGCGGTCGGTCATGGTGTTGGCCCGGCAGCTCCAGCCATCGTCTTAGCATCACTGCGCTGACAGCTGCTGTTCGCATGATGCTCAGCAACGGACTATTGATGAATGCGACCGGCTGGCCTGTTGCCGCATCGTTGAGTACGACGACGCTGTGCGCGCGAGGAATGCCGAAGGATGGATTCGTTGGGAAGCTGGCAATCCATTTGATGCCGGCTGCATTGAAGGCTCCGCCGATATAGGCAGGCATTGCAATGATTCGGTTGGCAGGGTTCTTGAAACGCAAATAGGGCTTAAGCGGCTGGACATAATCGCCGGCGGACATGCTGGACAACGCATTCGTGACCGTATCGGCCAATCTGCTCCAATCTGCTCCAAGCGCGAGCAGATCCTCTTCGTTCAAATACAGCATATCAGCGCTCAGCTGCCAATCTTGCCGCTGCTTCTTCGCCGAAGCATTTCTTGACCCATTCATCGCTGTATACCGTATCGAGATAACGGTCGCCGCGATCGGCCAGAATCATGACGACATTAGCGCCTGACGGCAGTTGATCAAGTCTTCTTCCCAGTGCGGTCACGACGCCTCCGGCTGAACCGCCGACCATAATCGATTCCTTGCGAAGCAATCGTCTGCAACCGCTGACACAGTCCAGATCGCTTACGGTTTCATGTCCGTCTGCAAGACCTGGTGCGAACAATGGCGGTACAATGCCAGCTCCAAGCCCTGGCAGACGCCGGCTTCCCGGGCCGCCGAATATAACGCTGCCCGCTGCGTCGACGCCAATAACAGCTGTGCCCAGCCCGTTATTGCGAACATAGTCGGCCATGCCGCGCAGGCTGCCGCAGCTGCTTACACCGACGAGCAGCATATCGATCCGGCCGATGGCAGCTTCGATTTCTGGCATCGTCGTATCACGATGGGCAGCGGCGTTGAATTCGTTCCCATATTGATTCGGCCAGAATGCATCGCCAATCTGCCGTACCAATTCATTCACTCGAGCGATTCGAGCAGGGAGGAACTCGCCTGTTGCTGGATCCGGTTCGGTTACATAGTTGATCTCTGCGCCGTAAGAGCGAATGATGCGCAAATTCGTCTCCGCTGTGCGAGGATCGACGACACAGATGAAACGCAGGCCAAGAATGCCGCATATCATGGCAAGCGAGATGGCCATGTTGCCAGAGCTGGACTCTATAATTGTTGTACTCGGACCAACCTTGCCTGCCGCGATCGCTTCACGCATCATTCGCAGCGCTGGACGGTCTTTGGCGCTTCCGCCGGGGTTATACATTTCAAGCTTGGCATAAATGTTCGCATGTGCATCCGGATATAGTCGGCGCAGCGGCACGAGCGGCGTTCCGCCGATAAGACGAAGAACACCGGTTTCTAGCTGCTCGATTCGGAATCGGTTAGACGATGCCATTTTTTTTGCTTCACACTCCCTTGGGGCAATTCGCTCTCGCTGGTGGCTAGAACCATTTCGATTCTTGGCAGCATGCCGCCGCGAATCATGTCTCCGATCTCCGGCACTTTCCGTTGGATTTCTTCCTCTATTCGTTGTGCTGTCTCTGGCGTTGCATCAGGGCCATGCAAATAAACGACGAGCCGATTGCCATCCGATGCGGCTCGCGCTTGGATGCGGGTGGCATGTGCGAATACAGCGGCTTCGATATCGTGAATGCTGATTTTCTCGCCGTGCTTGAGCTCCGGTCCGATTCGTCTCACGATCGCCTCGAATGTTGCCGTTGTTCCATCCTCTCCGCTTCTCTTGAAACCTCTAACGACATCGCCAGTCGCGAAACGAATAGCAGGAAAGGCTGCGCGCATGGTCGAGGTCAATACGAGCGCTCCCTCATCGGGCGCCAGTGAATCATGCAAGCCTAACGCAGCAGGTTCCGCGATTTCTGCGCTAATGCCATCAACGAGCCGATAAAAGCCAGCCTCGTGATCGAACCACGCAATCGTGCCGACTTCGATCGATCCAAACGTGTCAATGACATCGGCTTCCGACAGGCCGAAGCTCGCTGCCATCGCGCTGCGCCACTGCGGCGATGCGGGTTCGCCAACGGTAACGATGCAGCGAATACCGAGTGCTGCGGGATTGTCGAGCGCGCAGACGAGCCGGTCTAGCAGTGAAGGCATCGTATAGAGCAGGTCAGGCCGAACCGTGGTCAAACGCTCGACATGTACGTCTAGCGGTTCGTTGTAGGCGACCCCTTCTGCCTCCCATCCGAGCGTACGGAACACATCGAGCGCTGTAGCGGCAGCATGTCCAGTGCCCATATCAGCAAGTGCCCGCCTAATGGGACGATTACCGGCGAGCTCGGCGAATAGACGGACTTTCACTTGCAAGTAGCGGCGTTCATCGGCATGAGAATACTGGATCGCCTTTCGAGCGCCGCCGCTCGTTCCCGAAGTGCGATAGACGAAGTGATCCTCTGGTGCTGGAGCGCTGTAGTAGTGCTTTTCTAACAGCTCTGCAGTCATATAGGGCGGCTCGCTGGCGGCTGAGCTATCGCGATCGTATTGCAATAGCTTGGCATACCAAGGAAATTGGCGCGCGTAAAAAGCGGCCAGCCTTTTAAGATGTCGATTTTTCAAGCACATTCCTCCCCGATTGGATATCTTATGCCAGTCCGATTGGACCTGCATGGGCTTGCGCACACGATGGGACCACCTATATGACATATGCTATAGAAACCATCCCTTTAGCGGAGGCGACCTACGATCATGGTGAAGTTCGACCATAACAAAATGAGAAAAACACGAATCCTGCTCGGTGATCCTCATGTACGGGCAGCGATTCCGAAGACGGTAACCTTGTCGGCCTCCAGCTTGAAACGGATGCTTGGAACGTACGGTACCGTCTATGTGAAGCCTAATGTCGGTGCATTAGGCGTTGGCGTTATGCGTGTTCGAATGCTGGCAGCGAATAAGTATGAGTGGCGTTATAAGCTGCAGCGCAAGAATGTTTCTTCTATTAGTCAACTGATTGCCTTGATTCGCTCGTATAAAAAATCGGGCAGCTACCTCGTGCAGCGCGGGATCAATCTGATGAAGTATCGCGGCAGCAGATTCGACTTGCGCGTCGTAACGCAGCGTAGAAATTCGCAAGATGCTTGGCGGGTCACAGGCGTTCTCGCTCGTGTAGCAGCGCCTGGTAGAATCGTAACGAACGGCAGCCAAGGCGCGTCGATTCACCCGTACCAGCAAGTATTTGGTGCGAATATGTCTGCGAGTAAGACCGGTATGCTCAAGGGCTCGATTGATCATCTTGCACTGCGGATCGCGAAACGTTATACCCTCACGTATACCAAATGTATCGAGCTTGGGTTGGACATTGCCGTAGACGATAAGCGTCGTATCTGGCTGCTGGAAGTGAACACGAGGCCGCAGATCAAACCATTCACGCGGCTGAATGATCTCTCCATGTATCGCACGATTATGGCTTATAGGGGCAAGAACAAGGGTAATTGATACTGGTTTCGCGAAGGCAATTGGAGCGTTGATATCGGATAGGAATTGTGTCCTAAGATATTGGCGCTCCTTTTGCTGCATAGCTTACAATATTAGGATAAAGGTTGGATGATCCATAAGCGGGAGGGGAAACGCTTGGGGAATACGTTAATACGGGATGCTAGTATCGTAACGATGAATGCCGCAGGAGCAATTATTCGTGGTGATGTTCGAATAACGGATGATCGAATCGTGGGCATAGGCAATGAGGATGAGCATTTTGTACCCGATGAGGTTGTGGAGGCGAAGGGACGCTTGCTTCTGCCTGGCTTCATCCAGACGCATGTGCATCTGTGCCAGACCTTGTTTCGCGGCAGAGCGGATGATATGGAGCTGATGGATTGGCTTCGGACTCGAATCTGGCCGCTGGAAGCTGCTCATGACGATGAATCGGTATACATATCGGCGATGCTCGGCATCGGCGAGTTGATTCAGAGCGGGACAACGACACTGCTGGATATGGAGACGGTGCATCATACCGATGCGGCATTCCGAGCGATGGCCCAGAGCGGTATTCGTGCGATCAGCGGCAAAGTGATGATGGACCGAACGAGTGACGATATTCCAATCGCTCTGCAAGAGGATACGGATCGTTCGCTGGCCGACAGCGTGGCACTGCTAGACCGATGGCACGGTTATGATGGCGGACGGCTGCAGTATGCCTTTTGCCCCCGATTCGTTGTATCTTGCACCGAACGTCTGTTAGTCGAAGTGCGTGACTTGGCTGAACGGCGCAACGTGCTTATTCATACGCATGCGTCGGAGAATAAAGGCGAAATCGAACTGGTCGAACGGGAGACGGGCATGCGGAACATCGTCTATTTGGATCATCTTGGCCTTGCTTCTCCCCGATTGGTATTAGCGCATTCGATCTGGCTTGATGACATGGAACGCGCGATTATTCGGCGGACGGGGACAAAGGTTACCCATTGCCCGGGGTCGAATCTGAAGCTTGCATCCGGCATCGCTTCCATACCGGGACTGCTGAGCAGCGGCGTGCAAGTTGGTATTGGCGCAGATGGGGCACCTTGCAACAACAACCTGGATATGTTCCAGGAGATGAAGCTGACAGCGATGATTCATAAAGTACAGCATGGCCCTACCGCAATGGATGCAAGGACCGTGCTGCGAATGGCGACGATAGGTGGAGCCGAAGTGCTTGGGCTGGAGCGGGAGATTGGTTCGATCGAGGTTGGCAAGAAGGCAGATCTGGTGCTGCTCGACTTGAACAAATTTCACGCCTTTCCTTCTTATGAAGCGGACCTTTATTCGAGAATCGTATATGCGGCTGGACGCGGCGATGTGGATACGGTGTGGATCGACGGGCGCGTTGTGATGCGAGCAAGAGTGATGAAGACAATCGATGAGTCCGCTGTCTTGCATGAGTCTGATGCTGCGATAAGCCGATTGCTTGGCAGAATGGCATAAAATAAAGCAACCCGTCTTCAATAAGGCGGGTTGCTTGTTTGGCTCACAATTGCAGAGCGGCTCTGCATCCACAATTAACATTAACCTTACGAGCGGCGAAACTTATTATTTCTACGCTTATGCAACGTCTTCCAGTGCTAACTTCAGCTATCCTTCCTTCATCTACGTTAAGGAACAGCGGCGAATATTGAAACGGAAATGGACAATTCGCTTTCAAAAAACGTTATTTTCATCAAAAACACATCCTTCCGAGTTTGTTCTGCCGTTGGCCAACGATAAACCTAATATAACAATAGATTGCATTTATGTCATTTAATTAACATAAATGCTAATTTAGAGGGTTGTTAAAGAAAAATTCGCTCACACAATTTGCTAAAAAGTTGAGAAAAGGCATTGCGCTGACGAGATCTGCTATGCTATGATAAAAGCCTCGTGTCCCGGTAGCTCAGCAGGATAGAGCAACGGCCTTCTAAGCCGTCGGTCGGGGGTTCGAATCCCTTCCGGGACGTTCTTCATTGAATGTCGGTATCCTCGGATACTTTCCTAAACGTCTGATGCCTTGATTTTTAAGGCTATCGGGCGTTTTTTGGTTTCTGAATGATTCATCAGCCAATGTTTTCGTACCCAAACTTCACTTTGATTCGTTTAAAGCACTTAAAAAACGGACAGTACTGCAATAGTGAACTTTCGGCTGCAGTGAGAGATAAGATTGGGGCTTCGTGTGTTTCACCGCACGGCATGGTATAATGAACCAAAGTTTGGCGAAGCCGACCCGTTGTTTCGGTTTTCCCCATTGCAAGGCGGTGCTATCATTACGAATAACGAAGAACCACAGGAAGGCAATCGAGATAACGTTTATTTATTTCCTAGCATGCTCGATCATTATCAGATCCAATTGACGCACATGCTGGAGGCTGAGCAGTATGGCGAGGCTAAGAAGCTGATTCGCTTTCTTCTTCAATGCAAAGGCGAAGACGAGCGGCACTATGAGGAATGGGGCAACCTGCTCTCATGGCTGGATGTCGCTTTCCCGGAAGGCGCCGGAGAGCTGTTTGTTGAGGAAGAGGATGAAGAAGAAGAGATGCGCCGCAGTGCGTTGAAGCCAAGCGAGCTGGACGAGTCCTACGTCAAGCAGGTGCTGCACATTATTCAGCATCACCCGATGCCCGATCAGCAGATGCTTGCGCTTGAGCGTGCTATTCATCTGGATCATCCAGATGTAGCTCCTGCGATTATGGAATGGCTGTCCACCGAGGCGGTTCATCCCGCGGTACAATTCAAGGCGCTGCAATGCTTGAAGCGTCATGGCGCATCGGGGACGATTACGCTTAATCGAATGGACGAACGGGTTGATCTCGACATTGAGAGCACGCCGCTGTCATTAGAAGAGTTTCCCGATCCCGTCATTCAGGCACTTGAGCGGGTGGAATCATCTGTGGATTCCGATGATCCGACGCTGCCTCATTTTGCGCGCGAGTTATGGAAAGATTTGCTTCAATATTTATATGGCACTTCGGCGTACCGTCGAATGCTGGAAAATGAAACCTATAATATTGACTGCTGGGCGGCGGCGCTGCACCTAACGCTGCTCATTACCGTATACGGTAAAGCCGATGATGACGCGACCCGCGAGGCGTACGGCATTTCTGAGCCCATGCGCTTCAGTTATGAGCAGGCGTGCCGTGCACTTCGACAAGTAATAGGGTACGGTCCATTTGGGGGCAGTTACGAGTCTTGATAATTAGCTGGATGTTGATTATAATAGAATGGTTTATTAAACGTGAGATTTTCGCATTGAGTTGCGTAATGTTGGAGGGGACTGCAAGCCATGACAGCTACTTGGGAAAAAATAGACACGAATCTGGTTTCGCTCAGCGTTGAGGTTGAAGCGGAACGAGTTAATGAGGCGCTAGATAAAGCGTTCAAGAAAGTGGTTCAGAAAGTTAACGTTCCAGGCTTCCGCAAAGGCAAAGTGCCGCGCGCGATGTTCGAGAAACGTTTTGGCGTTGAATCGCTGTATCAAGACGCAGTAGACATCCTGCTGCAAGAAGTATACCCGCAAGCAATCGAAGAAACGGGCATCATTCCTGTTGACCGTCCTGACATCGATGTACAGCAATTCGCGAAAGGCCAATCGTTCAAGTTCACTGCGAAAGTAACGGTTAAGCCGGAAGTGAAACTCGGCGAGTACAAAGGTATTGAAGTACCAGCAGCAGAAGCAGCAGTTTCCGAAGAGGAAATCGGCGAAGAACTGAACCGTCTGCAACAGCGTCACGCTGAGCTGAACGTTGTTGACGAAGGTACGGTTGAGAACGGCGATATCGCTGTTATCGACTTCGACGGTTATGTCGACGGCGTTGCATTCGAAGGCGGCAAGAGCGAGCGTTATTCGCTCGAGATCGGCTCCGGTTCGTTCATCCCAGGCTTCGAAGATCAAGTGATCGGCATGGGCACAGGCGACTTCAAGGACGTAGAAGTTACGTTCCCAGAGAGCTACCATGCGGACAACCTGGCTGGTAAAGCAGCTGTATTCAAAGTGAAACTGCACGAAATCAAACGCAAGAGCCTGCCGGCGCTTGACGATGAGTTCGCGAAGGACGTATCCGAATTCGATACGCTCGCTGAGTTCAAGCAAGATCTCGAAGGCAAACTGAAAGAGCGCAAAGTGAAAGAAGCTGAAGGCGCTCGTGAAGCAGCTGTCGTTGAGAAAGCGGCAGAAGCGGCTGAAGTTGTTATCCCTGAAGCTATGATCGGTACGGAAACGGACTACATGCTGAAGGACTTCGAGAACCGTCTGCGCATGCAAGGCATGAACCTTGAGCTGTACTTCCAATTCTCCGGCCAGAACGAAGCTATGCTTCGCGAGCAAATGAAGGGCGACGCTGAGAAACGCGTTCGCAACAACCTCGTGCTCGAAGCAATCGCGAAGGCAGAGAACATCGCAGTATCCGATGAAGAAGTTAGCGCAGAGCTCGAGACGCTTGCTAAAGCGTACAATCGCCCAGCGGAAGAGCTGCGTGAAATCTTCACGCGCAATGGCAACTTGGACAACCTGAAGGATGACATTGCAGTTCGCAACACGGTTAAATTCCTTCTTGAAAACAGCAAAGAAGCAGTTAACGCCTAAGGCATTACATGCCGGCCCTGGCTTCATATGAGAGTAAGGCACGTTCTTTGAAACGTGCCTTATTTTTCCACTAGCATACATACCTAATAAATTTAGTACATACATATCGCTGCAACTTATTGCAGCACTCGCGCGTAACATAAATAAGTGTGCGTTCATCAAGTTCGGTTAAAGAGGGGCTTGTGAACTGCCTCTATAAGGCTATTCCCCGTACATATCGGCAGTGCCACGTCGTATACTGTAGTATCGACTGTTACTTCAAAAATGACAGCCGCGCAGCGACGTGATAATATAAGGAAGTAACCATTCCGCCTAAAGAAAGAAGGTTGGTCGCATGAATTTAGTACCGATCGTAGTCGAACAGACGAATCGTGGAGAACGTTCTTACGATATTTATTCAAGGCTGTTAAAGGACAGGATCATTTTTCTCGGCAGCGCAATAGATGATGATGTTGCAAACTCTATAATCGCTCAGCTGCTATTCCTGGCGGCCGACGATCCTGAGAAGGACATTCATCTGTACATTAACTCGCCGGGCGGTTCAGTCACCGCTGGTATGGGTATATTTGATACAATGCAGTTCATTAAGCCGGACGTCTCGACGATCTGCGTCGGCATGGCTGCAAGCATGGGTTCGCTTCTGCTTACTGCAGGCGCGAAAGGCAAGCGCTTCGCGCTGCCGAACAGCGAAGTCATGATCCATCAGCCGCTTGGCGGCGTTCGCGGTCAAGCTTCGGACATTAAGATTCACGCTGATTGGATCATTAAGACGAAGCAGAAGCTGAATCAGATTTATGTAGAGCGCACAGGTCAGCCGTATGAGAAGATCGAGCGCGATACCGATCGTGACAACTTCCTGTCAGCAGAAGAAGCCGTAGCGTACGGTTTGATTGATAAGGTGGTAACGTCACTATAGAAAGGGTGATTCTATGTTTAAATTCAACGATGAGAAAGGCCAGCTGAAATGCTCGTTCTGCGGCAAATCGCAGGAGCAGGTTCGGAAGCTTGTCGCCGGTCCCGGCGTTTATATATGCGACGAATGCATCGAGCTGTGCACGGAAATCGTAGAAGAGGAGCTCGGCCATGAGGAAGAGCTCGATCTGAAAGATATTCCGAAGCCCAAAGACATTCGTGCCATTCTTGACTCCTACGTTATCGGTCAAGACAGCGCGAAGAAGTCGCTTGCTGTAGCGGTTTACAACCACTACAAACGCATCAATTCGCAGAACAAGCTGGAAGACGTAGAGCTGCAGAAGAGTAACATTCTTCTCGTAGGTCCTACCGGATCTGGTAAGACGCTGCTCGCGCAGACGATGGCGAAGATTCTGAACGTACCGTTCGCGATTGCGGATGCAACATCGCTGACGGAAGCCGGTTATGTCGGCGAAGACGTTGAGAACATTTTGCTCAAGCTGATTCAAGCGGCTGATTATGATGTGGAGAAAGCGGAACGCGGCATTATCTACATCGACGAGATTGATAAAGTAGCTCGCAAATCCGAGAACCCATCGATTACACGCGACGTTTCGGGCGAAGGCGTACAACAGGCGCTGCTGAAAATTCTCGAAGGTACGGTCGCTTCCGTACCGCCGCAAGGTGGACGCAAGCATCCGCATCAAGAGTTCATTCAGATCGATACGACGAACATTCTGTTCATCTGCGGCGGTGCGTTCGACGGTCTGGAGCAGCTGATCAAACGGAGAATCGGCAAGAAAGTTATCGGCTTCAACACGGCTGGTGACAGCAGCAAAGAGCTGAAGCCAGGCGAGTACCTGTCGATGGTGCTGCCAGAAGACTTGCTCAAATTCGGACTTATTCCCGAGTTTGTTGGTCGTCTGCCGGTTATCTCCTCGCTGGAGCCACTCGATGAGGAGACGCTCGTTCGTATTCTCTCCGAGCCTAAGAACGCGCTCGTCAAGCAGTATCAGAAGCTGCTTGAGATGGACAATGTGAAGCTTGAATTCGAGAAGGGCGCACTGGAAGCGATCGCCCGCGAAGCGATCAAGCGGAACACAGGCGCACGCGGACTTCGCGCGATTATCGAGGGCATTATGCTCGAGGTCATGTACGAAGTGCCATCCCGCGATGACGTGAGCAACTGCCTCATCACGGAGCAGGTTGTGAACGAGAAGATTATGCCGGAATTGACGCCTAAGAAGGGCAAGAAGAAAGAAGAGAGCGCCTAAACGCTAGGCGATCCATATATTACCGTCGGAGTTTCCACCCGTTATGCGGCTTTTTGGGCTGTCTGACGGGTGGACTTTGACGTTCATGGGAGAGAAGGGCTCATGTATTTACGCAAGGATACGGTGCCGGTTAAGGTTGGTCCACTGACGATCGGCGGCAGCGACGAAGTCATCATTCAAAGTATGTGTACGACGAAGACAGCAGACGTTGAAGCGACAGTTGCAGAGATTTTGCGATTGGAAGAAGCGGGCTGCCAGATCGTTCGCGTAACGGTCAACAACAAGGAAGCGGCGGAAGCGATCAAAGAAATTAAGAAGCGGATTCATATTCCGCTCGTCGCCGACATCCACTTCGACTATCGTCTTGCATTGCTTTCGATCGAGAATGGCATTGATAAAGTACGTATCAATCCGGGGAATATCGGTCGCCGCGAGAAGATTGAAGCTGTCGTGAAAGCTTGTAAGGAGAAAGGGATTCCGATTCGAATTGGCGTTAACGCTGGTTCGCTGGAGAACCATCTGCTGGAGAAGTACGGTTATCCGACGCCTGAAGCAATGGTTGAGAGCGCTCTGTTCCATATCGGTATTCTCGAGGAGCTTGATTTCCACGATATTATCGTGTCGCTCAAAGCATCTGACGTGCCGATGGCGATTGCGGCTTATTCGATGGCTGCAGAGAAAATCAAATATCCGCTTCACCTTGGCATTACGGAAGCAGGTACGCTCCATACAGGCACGATCAAGAGCTCTGCAGGTATCGGCGCATTGCTCGCAATGGGCATCGGCAACACCGTGCGTATCAGTCTGAGTGCCGATCCGGTAGAAGAAGTGAAGGTTGCACGCGAGCTGCTGAAGACGTTTGGTCTCATCACGAACGCAGCGACACTCATCTCTTGCCCAACATGCGGCCGTCTTGATATCGACCTGTTCTCCATTGCGAATGAGGTAGAAGAGTACATCTCGAAGATTAAAGTGCCGATCAAAGTATCCGTGCTCGGCTGTGCCGTTAACGGTCCAGGCGAGGCGCGCGAAGCAGATATCGGCATTGCAGGCGCTCGCGGAGAAGGCATGTTGTTCCGCTATGGCGAGATGATCCGTAAAGTGCCGGAAGCCGAGCTGCTGTCCGAACTGAAGAAAGAAATCGACGAAATCGTACGCGTCTTCGAAGCGACTGGCGAAATTCCAGGTCGCAAACAGCACGCACCGGTCAAATAGGACATAAATGCGTGTTCAAAAAGTTCGGTTTTCAGCACCGAGAAGGTTGGATCAAGCGGGGAATGAGGATCGGAGCGTAGTGTAGTGTAGTGCTGCGTGCACAGCTTCATTCAAGATTAGATGCCGAATTCCCTTCTTGTGATGCTTCGTGATCAAAAACGGACTTTTTGGACTACCGCTTTCCCCTCCGTATATTCAAACACCCGCAGGGAATACTGACAAGTATTAGTCCTGCGGGTGTTTTTTGTATTGGCAATGCGCCAACAATTTGCTTGCAGGCAGCAATATCGAAGATGAAAGCAAATTAGGAGGCAGAGTGACTTTGATGCTGGTGTCAGGCTCAAAGGTCCTTTTGTCAGGAGGGGAATTGTAATGACTTTGAGTTTTGTGTTAATGATGATTCAGGTGTTTTTTGCTGTCGTTATCGGTCTATACTTTTGGAATTTGCTTCGCAATCAGAAGACAAGCCGGTCGGCAGTGGATCGTGAATCTCGTAAGGAGCTGGACAAGCTTCGCAAGCTGCGCTCCATATCGCTGACGAAGCCGCTGGCAGAGAAAACGAGACCGCAGGCAATGCAGGACATCGTCGGTCAAGTCGATGGCCTTAAGGCGCTTAAGGCAGCGCTGTGCAGCGCCAATCCGCAGCATGTCATTATCTACGGCCCTCCGGGGGTCGGCAAAACGGCCGCTGCTCGTGTTGTACTGGAAGAGGCGAAGAAAAATCCGACATCGCCATTCCTAGCCGACGCGAAGTTTACGGAGATCGATGCCACGACGGCTCGCTTCGATGAACGGGGCATCGCGGATCCGCTTATTGGCTCCGTGCATGATCCGATTTATCAAGGCGCCGGCGCGATGGGCGTCGCCGGAATTCCGCAGCCGAAGCCAGGTGCTGTAACGAAAGCGCATGGCGGAATACTGTTTATTGATGAAATTGGGGAATTGCACCCGATCCAGTTGAATAAATTATTAAAAGTTCTTGAGGATCGCAAAGTATTTCTTGAGAGTGCTTATTACAACTCCGAGGATGCCAACATTCCGATGTATGTGCATGATGTTTTCCAGAATGGTCTGCCAGCGGACTTCCGTCTCGTTGGCGCGACGACGCGGTCTCCTCAAGAGTTGCCAGCTGCTCTGCGTTCCCGGTGCATGGAAGTTTATTTCCGTCCGCTGCTAGCGGGTGAGATTGCTCAAATTGCGACGAATGCGGTGAAAAAAATCGGCTTCGAGCCATCGCCTGAAGCGATCGAGGTTGTTACGCGTTATGCAACGAACGGCCGGGAAGCTGTCAATGTGATTCAGCTAGCCGCAGGGCTTGCGTTGTCAGAGAAGCGCAGCGAGCTTATCGCTGCTGATATTGAGTGGGTTGTTAACAGCAGCCAAATACCGCCAAGACCGGATCGCAAAGTGCCTGCAGAACCGCAGGTCGGTTTTGTGAACGGACTTGCCGTCTACGGACCGAACATGGGCACGCTGCTTGAAATCGAGGTTAGTGCCATTCCAGTCCGCACGGGTAAAGGCACCTTTACGATTACAGGCGTTGTGGATGAAGAGGAGCTTGGCGGCGGCTCGCGTACGCTGCGTCGTAAGAGTATGGCTAAGGGCTCGGTAGAGAACGTTCTGACGGTTCTGCGCCGTTATGGACTTCGTCCGCATGATTACGATCTGCACATCAACTTCCCAGGCGGTACGCCGATCGATGGTCCGTCGGCAGGCATTGCAATGGCGACGGCGATTGCATCTGCCATTAAAGGGGAGCCGGTAGACAACAAGCTGGCGATGACCGGCGAGATCGGCATTCACGGCAATGTGAAGCCGGTTGGCGGCGTACTTGCGAAGGTTGAAGCTGCTTTCCAAGCAGGCGCGCAGCGGGTCATCATTCCGCGGGAAAACTGGCAGGCGATTTTCGATGGACTCGAAGGGGTACATATTACGCCGGTTGACCGCGTGGATGAAGTGTTCGCGATCGTATTTCCGCAATCCGAGGAGAAATTCCAGATGGTCGATTCGGCTGCCGTACAGGATCGTTTTATCGCGCCGACGGTGCCGTATTTGCAGGCTGATTCGGCAGAGTGATAAAATGGGTTAGACATCACTATTGGAGGTGCTGGAATGGGGCCTGGAAAATCGAAAGGACGCAGGCTGCCCCTGCTTCCGCTTAGGGGACTGCTCGTATATCCCAGCATGGTACTCCACCTTGACGTGGGTAGGGAGAAGTCGGTACGGGCGCTGGAACGCGCGATGGTCGATGACCACATGATTCTGTTGTGCTCCCAATCAGAAGTGAACATTGAGGAGCCTACGCAGGAAGATATATACCGGATCGGTACAATCGCACGCGTCAGACAAATGCTGAAGCTGCCTAACGGTACGATTCGTGTGCTCGTCGAAGGTGTCGTTCGTGCAGAGGTATTGGACTACATGCCGAACGAAGAGTTCTACGAGGTTATGATTAAGGAACTTCCGGAGCAGGAGACGGATGATTCCGAGACAGATGCGCTTATGCGAACGGTGCTTACCCAGTTCGAGAATTATATCAATCTGTCTAAGAAAGTAACGCCAGAGACGCTTGCGGCCGTCTCTGACATTGATGAGCCAGGCCGTCTGGCTGACGTCATTACGAGCCATCTCTCGCTTAAGATCCGCGATAAGCAGGATATTCTTGAGACGATTGACGTTCGTCAGCGGTTGGAGAAGCTGCTCGACATTCTGCATAACGAGCGCGAGGTGCTGGAGCTGGAGCGCAAGATCAACCAGCGCGTGAAGAAGCAGATGGAGAAAACGCAGAAGGAGTATTACCTTCGCGAGCAGATGAAGGCGATTCAGAAGGAGCTTGGCGACAAGGAAGGGCGCGCCGGCGAGGTCGAAGAGCTGCGCAGTCAGCTGGAGGAAGCGGGACTGCCGGATAAAGTGAAAGAAAAGGTCGAGAAAGAAATTGATCGGCTGGAGAAAATGCCGTCCACCTCTGCTGAGGGGGGCGTCATCCGCAATTATATTGATTGGTTGTTGTCATTGCCTTGGCGCAAAGGGAAGGACGAAGGGATCGAGCTTGATCTCGATAAAGCGGAAGCGATCCTGAATGATGATCATTACGGTCTGGATAAGCCGAAGGAGCGTGTGCTCGAGTATTTGGCCGTACAGAAACTCGTACAGAAGCTGAAGGGGCCGATTCTCTGTCTCGTAGGACCGCCTGGCGTCGGCAAAACATCGATAGCGCGTTCCATCGCGAAGTCGCTGGGCCGCAAATTCGTGCGCATTTCGCTCGGCGGCGTGCGTGACGAAGCGGAAATTCGCGGCCACCGCCGGACTTATGTCGGCGCAATGCCCGGCCGCATCATGCAGGGCATGAAGACGGCAGGAGCGATGAATCCCGTGTTCCTGCTCGATGAGATCGACAAAATGGCGATGGATTTCCGTGGAGATCCTGCTTCCGCCCTGCTCGAGGTGCTGGATCCAGAGCAGAACTCGACGTTCAGCGACCACTTCATCGAAGTGCCGTACGATCTATCCAACGTCATGTTCGTGACGACGGCGAACTCGCTGCATAACGTGCCGCGTCCGCTGCTGGATCGGATGGAGGTGCTCTACATTCCGGGGTACACCGAAATCGAGAAGCAGCAAATCGCTGAGCGATATCTGCTGCCGAAGCAGAAGCGGGAGCATGGATTAGAAAACGATCAACTCGTCGTCGAGAACGAGGCGCTTCAAGGGATTATACGCGAATATACGCGCGAATCCGGTGTGCGTAATCTAGAGCAGCAGCTTGCAGCGCTGTGCCGCAAGGCAGCCAAGCAGATCGTGTCTAAAGACCACGAGGGACCGATAACGGTTGATCTTGCGAAAGTGAAGGAATGGCTTGGACCAGCCAAGTTCCGTTACGGACTTGCGGAGCAGGAAGATCAGATCGGCGCGGTAACCGGCCTCGCATGGACGGAGGTCGGCGGCGATACGCTCGTGATCGAAGTTACCGTGCTGCCGGGCAGCGGCAAGCTTACGCTCACAGGCAAACTTGGCGACGTCATGAAGGAATCGGCGCAGGCCGCATTCAGTTATACGCGCAGCAGAGCGGCTGAGCTTAAGATCGAGCCGGATTTTCACGAGAAGAACGATATTCATATCCATATTCCAGAAGGGGCCATTCCGAAGGATGGACCATCTGCAGGCATCACGATGGCGACGGCACTCATCAGCGCATTGACGAACCGACCTGTATCGCGCGAGGTTGCAATGACCGGCGAGATTACGCTGCGCGGCAGGGTGCTCCCGATTGGCGGACTGAAAGAGAAATCGCTCGCAGCGCATCGGGCAGGCATTCGCAGGGTGCTGCTTCCGAAGGAGAATGAGCGCGATCTCATCGACGTACCAGAGAGCATTCGCGAAGAGATGACATTCGTACCCGTTGGCCATATGGACGAAGTGCTGCAGCACGCATTGCTGCCGGCAGCCGATCATGCTGAAGGTGCCGCTTCAGCACAAGAACAGAAAGCAGGGACAACCGTTACATGAAAATCACATCAGCAGAATTCGTAATAAGCGCAGTAAGACCGGATCAATATCCGACGGACGCCTTGCCAGAGATCGCTCTGGCAGGGCGTTCGAATGTCGGGAAATCCTCACTCATTAATCGAATGATCAACCGCAAGAACCTTGCTCGGACAAGCTCCCAGCCGGGCAAGACGCAGCAACTGAACTATTATCGTATCAATGAACAAGTGTATTTCATCGACTTTCCTGGCTATGGTTATGCCAAGGTGTCGAAGACGGAGCGCGAAGCCTGGGGCCGAATGATCGAGCGGTATCTCAAAGAACGCGAAGAGCTGAAGCTCGTGCTTCTCATTATCGATATTCGTCATGCACCGTCCAAGGACGATTGCTTGATGTACGGCTGGCTCAAACATTTTGAGATTCCGACCTGCATCGTTGTAACGAAAGCGGACAAAATTCCAAAGAGTCAATGGGACAAGCAGATTAAGCTCGTCAAACAGACGTTGGAGGCTGATCCGCGTGATACGATCATCCGGTATTCATCCGAAACTGGCGAAGGCCGCGATCAGCTGTGGGGCCATATCATGCAGACGATCGGTGAAAAGGATAACTAAAGCACTTATTTGATGGAACAGCCATCCTAGAAAACGGCCATGGGTCTCCATGGTCGTTTCATTTTTTGAACTTATTTTTCCGCAGCTGGTCAACCTTTGCGAATAATGGAAGTTTCAGCTGACCACACTAGGGACAGATCGTGTTTGTTTCAAACATTTTTCATATTTGAAGACGGAAGTACCATTGAACTATGCTATAATGTTCGTGACCGATTGGATACATATTCGAATAGAAGGGAGGCAGGCTCGCATGCATATCATCGTTGTCGGTTTGAATTATCGCACGGCGCCTGTTGAAGTACGGGAACGATTCACGTTTGCCGAACAAGACTTGCCCGAAGCATTGCGGCAATTAAAACAGACCAAGAGCATCTTAGAAGGTGTCATCGTCGCGACCTGCAACCGAACGGAATTGTACGCGGTCGTCGATCGGCATCATCTGTGCGGTCATTACATTCGAAGCTTTATGGAGAAGTGGTTCGCACTGCCTAGACAGCAGTTTACGAATCATCTATATATGTACGAGGATGATCAGGCTATTGAGCATCTATTCCGCGTGACTAGCGGTCTGGACTCGATGGTGATCGGCGAAACACAGATTCTGGGTCAAGTGAAAGAAGCGTTCGCGCTTGCGCAGAAAGAGAAGGCGACGGGAACGTTGTTCAATATGCTGTTCAAGCAGGCCGTTACGATGGCGAAGCGCGCTCATTCGGAGACTTCGATCGGCGAAGCGGCTGTTTCGGTCAGTTATGCGGCTGTCGAGCTCGGCAAGCGCATATTCGGCAATTTCGGCAAGAAGACGGTCATGATCATCGGCGCTGGCAAAATGAGCGAGCTCACGGGCAAGCACCTTTCATCGAATGGTGCAGAACGTGTCATCGTGGCGAATCGCACACTCGAACGGGCCGTGGAGCTGGCGGACAAGCTGGGCGGTACGCCATGCACGATGGAAGAGGCGATCGCACGGCTGCATGAAGCAGACGTGGTCATTAGTTCGACCGGAGCCAGTAAGTATGTGCTGATGCGAGAGCAGGTTGCTGCTGCCATGCAGCGCCGCAAATCCCGTCCGCTGTTTATGATCGATATCGCAATGCCGCGGGATCTCGATCCAGCCATCGCTGCAGTCGATAATGTGTTTTTATACAATATTGACGATCTTGAAGGCATCGTCGGCAGCAATCTTGAGCAGCGCCGCAGGGAATCGCTCAAGATCGAAGCGATGATTGCCATTGAGCTTGAAGCATTCCGCAGCTGGTATAAGACGCTTGGCGTTATTCCGCTTATTCGTGCGCTTCAGACGAAGGCGGAGACGATTCATTCGGAAACGATGGACAGCTTGGAGAAGAAGCTGCCAGACCTCGACGAACGTGAGCTGAAAGTTATTCGCAAGCTGACGAAGAGCATCGTTAATCAAATGATGAGCGATCCGATCCTGCGAATCAAAGAAATGGCTGGCGAGAAGCACGCCGGCGAAGCGATGGATATGTTCGTCAAGTTGTTTGCGCTTGAGCATTCGATCGATAATGGCCGCGAGTCCGCTCCAGCGGCATCGAAGCCTTCGCAAGCAGCAGAGCCGCAGGCTGCTGCTGATTCAGCATCCGTTCCAATGCCGGCGGGCATAGCTGCTGCAACGCCATGAGAAACCTCTATCGGTGCCATCTTAAGATGAGCGACCTACAGCTTGCGGAGCAAAGCAGCTTCGTAAGCATAGAGGTAGGGTTAATCGCCAATAGCAATTGGATGGTCCGATGAATTCGGAGCTGTACATTGTTATGCGGTAAGAAGCCGCCGCTCGCAAGCGGCGGTTTTTCTCATTGTTGGGTAACAGTGAAGGATGGGGGCTGCTTATGATAACATCTCATTGGTTTTATGATGCCATGCTATACGTATACGCCCTGACCCTGCTGTTTTACTTCTCTGACTTCGTAGATGCGAATCGGAGCGCTAGACGGATTGGTACAGGGCTGCTTATGTTTGTATGGGCTCTGCAAACCGGGTATTTGGTGTATCGCATGATGTCTCACCTCGACGTTGGTTATATATCGGGGTTTGAATATTGGTTTGCTGTCTCTTGGCTGCTAGTAACGATTTCTTTAGTCATCAGTCAGTTTTTCAGAATTGAATATTTGGTCTTTATCGTCAATTTAATCGGCTTCGCCGTACTTGCGGCGCTGCTGCTGGTCAATCCGCGTCCGTCGCAAACGATCGAGCCATATGAAGCAGCTCGCAATCTGCTTATTTTACATATTAGCTTGATGATTTGCGCATTCGCTGCGTTGACCATATCGGCCGTTTTCTCCGGCATGTATTTGTTCCTCCACCGCAAGCTGAAGAAGAAGAGCTGGACGATGCCGATGAAACGGCTGCCGAGTCTCGAAGTCATCGAAATGTACGCATACCGCTTTGTTTCCGCAGGCGTGCCTCTGCTGGCCATTGCATTGTCGCTGGCAATCGTGTCGGTTGCAATTGAAGGACGCTGGGTGTACCTCGCTGATTTGAAAGTTATTATCTCACTCATTGCGCTCGTTCTGTATATTGCTAACTTCATCCGTCGCAGTACGCATGGACAAGTCGGTTACTTGGCGGCAAGGTATAACCTGCTCGCGTTTGGCATTATGATTCTTAATGTTCTGATCAATCCGATTTCAAGCTTCCATTGATTATAGAGCAGAGTGGGCAGAGTGACTTTGAACTCCGTTCAAAGATCCTGATGTAGCAGCAGAGTGACTTTGAACTCCGTTCAAAGATCCTGATGTAGCAGCGGAGTGACTTTGAACTCCGTTCAAAGATCCTGATGTAAGGAGGGAACCTCTATGCCGGAAGGCGCATTGTATCCAATCATGCTTCGGCTTACAGGCAAGCGATGCGTCGTCATTGGCGGCGGCAAAGTTGCCGAACGTAAAACAGCTGCATTATTGGAAGCAGGGGCTGATCGCGTAGAGGTTATCGCCGAGCAAGTGACAGAGACGTTGGCTGAGCTTGGGCAGTCGGGGATGATAAGCATTGTTCAGAGGATCTATGATACGAATGACATTCGGCAGGCTTCGCTTGTTATAGCCGCTACGAATGATTCGGCGCTTAATGCACGGATCGTTAGAGAGGCTGACGAGTGCGGCATCTGGGTGAATTCAGCAAGTGACGGCGATGAAGGTACTTTCGTTACTCCTGCGGTCGTGCGCAGAGGCGATCTTGTTCTTGGCATCACGACCAGCGGGGCGAGTCCGTCGTTTGCATCGAAGCTGAAGGCAGAGCTGGAGCAGCAGTATGGCGGCGAATATGCCTTCCGACTGCAAGCACTTCGGCTGCTGCGTGAGCGGCTGCTGGATCCGAACTACTCTATGAATTTGGATACAGAACCAACGTCTTCGAGGCAGCGGTTACTGCGGTCAGCAGCTTCGGATGCAAACGGTTGGCAGGAGCTGGCGCATATGCTTGAGAATGCAAAGCATACAGAGCCGGATCTCACTATAGCAATAGATAGATGGATAGATCGGCTGAGCAAGTCGGATAGGTAGGCGAATGCTTACGAAGAAAGCAATTTGCTTTCCAGTTTGTAATTTACTAAGAAGTAAGCGCAAATTGCTAAGCGTATGCTTAGGAAGAAAGTAATTTGCTTGCAGGAAGCAGTTCGAAGAAGTTAGCAAATTGCTTTTAGGAGGAGAAGCTTGTGACTAATGAGACTCATACACCAGAGCGCGTCATACGAGTAGGGACACGGCAAAGCGCGCTGGCTTTGACACAGACGGGGCAAGTCATTGATCAGCTTAAGCAGCTAAGCGAGCAGCATGGATTGCCTTATACGTTCGAAGTTGTCAAAATCGTCACCAAAGGCGATCGGATTCTGGACGTCACCTTGTCCAAGGTTGGCGGCAAAGGGCTGTTCGTCAAAGAGATCGAGCAGGCGCTCATCGACGGCGAGATTGATATGGCCGTACACAGCATGAAGGATATGCCATTCGAGCTGCCGGAAGGATTGATGAACGGTGCGGTTCCGAAGCGGGTCGATCCGCGTGATGTACTGATTACGTCGACTGGCGGCGGACTTGAGACGCTGCCGAATGGAGCAAAGATCGGTACAAGCAGTCTGCGTCGCGCCAGCCAGCTGAAGAGCCATCGCCCGGATATCGAGCTGTTGTCGATCCGCGGCAATATCGATTCGCGCATTCGCAAGCTGGAAACGGAAGAGTTCGACGCGATCGTGCTTGCTGCAGCAGGTTTGCAGCGGATGGGTTGGGAATCGCGCATTCATGAACGGCTGCCGATCGATATTTGCGTTCCAGCCGTAGGGCAAGGCGCGCTTGGTATCGAATGCCGCGAATCGGATGCTGGCGTTCGCGAGCTGCTGTCGCTCTTGAACGATCCAGTATCGGAGCTGGCAGTTCGTGCGGAGCGCAGCTTCCTTGGTGCATTAAACGGGGGATGTCAGATCCCAATTGGCGCGCATGCTGTCGTAACGCTGCCAGAGGGCGTGGAGGAGAAATCGGTTGAAGGCGCAGTTATCGAGCTGGTCGGCATTGTTGGATCGCCAGATGGTGCGGTTTTGCTGAAAGAAATAGGCAAAGATTCTGATCCGGAAGCACTGGGCTTATCCGTTGCGGATAAGCTGCGTGCATCAGGGGCAGATGATATTCTGGCGCAAGTAAGGGGCTGATGAGCGATGAAGGGGAAAGTATATCTGGTAGGTGCAGGACCTGGTGATCCGAAGCTGATCACTGTTCGCGGATTGGAATGTATTAAGCGCGCCGACGTCGTCGTTTACGACCGACTGGCGAGTCCGAGGCTGCTGGCTCATATGAAGCCTGGCGCAGAACGTGTGTATGTTGGTAAGCTTCCAGATCGTCATACGATGAAGCAGGAAGAAATCAATCAGCTTCTCGTTGATCTCGCGCTCGAGGGCAAGACGGTAACGCGCTTGAAGGGCGGCGATCCGACGATCTTCGGACGTGTCGGCGAAGAGGCGGAGCTGCTCGTCCACAATGGAGTTGAGTTTGAAATCGTACCAGGCATTACGTCGGCTATTGCAGTACCTGCTTATGCAGGCATCCCTGTCACTCACCGAGATATGGCTTCCTCGCTGTCGATCGTAACGGGACATGAGAGCCCGGAGAAGCTTGATCAGTCGATTCATTGGGATAAAGTAACGAATGCGACAGGAACGCTCATTTTCCTGATGGGCGTCGCTAAGATCGGTTATATTAGCGAACAGCTGATGTTTCATGGCAAAGCGCCATCTACACCGGTTGCTCTCGTTCGATGGGGCACGCGCGTCGAACAGGAAACCATTACAGGCACGTTAGCCGACATTGCAGAGAAGGTTGAAGCAGCAGGCTTCAAACCGCCTGCTGTTATCGTTGTGGGTGACGTCGTGAAGCAGCGCGATATGCTGCGCTGGTTCGATAAGAAGCCGTTGTTTGGCACACGCATCCTCGTGACGCGTGCGCGTGCACAAGCGAGCGAACTCGTTCAATTGATCGAGGAGCTGGGCGGCGAACCGTGTGAATACCCGGTCATTCAGACACGCGATGTATCGGAAGCCGTACAAACGCAGGCGATTGAACGTGCCTTCGATGAAGCGGAATCGTTCGACTGGCTCATGTTTACAAGCGTGAACGGCGTCGAATCGTTCTTCCGCTGGCTGCGCCGATACGGTACAGACATTCGGCGTTTCGGACGTGCGCGGGTTGCCGCAGTCGGACCGAAGACGGCCGAAGCGCTGCAGGAGCGCGGCTTAACGGTTGAAGAGCTGCCATCGAAGTTTCAACAGGAAGGCTTGCTTGATCAGTTTGGGACTGAGGTTCAGGCCGGACAGCGAGCACTGCTGGCAAGAGGCGATCTTGCGCGCGAGGTGCTGCCTCGCGAGCTAAGAGCGCTTGGCGTAGATGCTGTCGAGCTTGACGTCTATGAGACCGTGCTTGCAGATAATCAGGATGAGTTAGCGCTTGAACAGCTAAGAGATGGAGAAGTCCATGTCGTCACGTTCACGAGCTCGTCGACGGTTACGAACTTGCTGGCGCTGCTGCGGGCCAACGGTGTCGAAGACCCAGTGTCATTGCTTGCGAAGACGCAAATCGCCAGCATCGGACCGATTACGACACAGGCTGTGAAAGCAGCTGGCTTAGAGGTTGCGATCGAGCCGGAAGAGGCGACGATCGATGCATTGGTCGCTGCTATTGTAGCAAAGCGATTAGCTGATCGGACGAATGCAAACGGCGTTAACATGCTATAGGTAGTTCTCAAGATTAAGTAAGCTCTGTTTTAGCCATATTATTTTTGATTTTTCAAGCTCGAACAAAAGTTGTGACCCACAGGGTCACACGACTCCCATAACGCAGTAATTTACGCACACAATAGTTCCTCCCATCGCCAAACATCCGGGGTCCAGGGGTTAAGGTTTCCGTAAGGAAACCACTTCGGGAGCAAACGCTGAAAATCCCTGGGGCCCTCCCTTGCAGGGAGAGTTTGGGTGGGTAGAACTCCCGCAGGAGGTATTCCACATGAGTTTCCCAACAGTTCGCAATCGCCGGCTGCGCGGATCTGCTGCGCTTCGCAGCATGGTGCGTGAGACGGTGCTTACAGTGAATGATTTTATCTATCCGATCTACGTCGTTCATGGAACGAATATCAAAGAAGAGATTCGGTCGATGCCGGGCGTTTACCATTTCTCGCTCGACCTGCTGGAAGCCGAGATTCGCGAAATTGTCTCGCTGGGCATTCCATCGATTATGCTGTTCGGAATTCCGGCAACGAAGGACGCTGTCGGATCTTCTGCTTATGATCCGAATGAGATAGTACAGCAAGCTACACGTCTGATTAAACAATGGGCGCCTGAGCTTGTTGTCATCGCCGATACTTGCCTATGCCAATATACGGATCATGGCCATTGCGGCGTTGTCCATGTGAATGAGCATAACGGTACGGCAGATGTCGACAATGATGAATCGCTGCCGCTGCTCGTTCGGACGGCTGTGTCGCAGGCGGAAGCAGGAGCAGACATCATTGCCCCTTCGAATATGATGGACGGGTTCGTTACAGCCATTCGCGAAGGACTTGATGCTGCGGGCTATAGGAATGTCCCGATCATGTCCTATTCGGTCAAATATGCGTCCGCGTACTACGGCCCATTCCGCGAAGCGGCACACTCGGCGCCGCAGTTCGGTGACCGGAAGACCTATCAAATGGATCCGGCAAACGCGCGTGAAGCGCTTCGTGAAGCGGAATCGGATGTGCTCGAAGGCGCTGACTTCCTAATGGTCAAGCCTGCGCTGGCTTACCTCGACATTCTCCGGACGCTGAAGGACCAATTCGATCTGCCGCTTGTTGCTTACAACGTCAGCGGTGAATATGCGATGGTCAAAGCCGCCGCTGCGAACGGCTGGATCGACGAACAGAAGATTGTGCTGGAAACGCTCATCGGCATGAAGCGCGCCGGTGCAGACCTCATTATCTCGTACCATGCGAAGGATGCAGCACACTGGTTGAAAGGTTAATGCATTCCCATTAGATATAGGCAACAGCTATAAATGCGTGTTCAAAAAGTCGGGTTTTCAGCAAGCTTTCTGATTCACTTCGTGATGACAAGACGACTTTATTGGACAACCCCTATAAGGAGACGTAAAACGATGAGCGAAACATTCGATCGTAACCGCCAGCGCCGCGATGAGCGGTCCAAAGCTGCATTCGAGCTGGCGAAGCAGTATATTCCTGGCGGCGTTAACAGTCCCGTCCGGGCATTCAAATCGGTTGGTCTGACACCGGCTTATATCGAGCGCGGAAGCGGCTCGCGCGTGTATGACATCGACGGCAACAGCTATATCGACTATGTTGCATCGTGGGGGCCTCTCATCATGGGCCATGCTCATCCCGAGGTTGTTGAAGCGATCAAGAAGACCGCGGAGAAAGGGACAAGCTTCGGCGCGCCAACTGAAATCGAGACGTTGATGGCGCAGCTTGTTTGCGAGCGTGTACCTTCGGCCGATATCGTTCGGATGGTTAACTCCGGTACCGAAGCGACGATGAGCGCGCTTCGTCTGGCGAGAGGATATACGAAGCGGAGCAAAATTCTGAAATTCGAAGGCTCTTACCATGGTCATGCGGACAGCTTGCTGATCAAAGCGGGCTCCGGCGTCGCGACGCTTGGCCTGCCTGACAGCCCAGGCGTGCCAGAGAGCGTAGCAACCCATACGATTACGGTGCCTTACAACGATATCGAATCCGTTAAGCTCGCATTCGAGAAGTTCGGCGAACAGATTGCCTGCGTTATCGTTGAGCCGATTGCCGGCAACATGGGTGTCGTTCCACCGCTCCCGGGTTTCCTGCAAGGGCTTCGCGACGTTACAACGAAGTACGGCAGCCTGCTTATTTTTGACGAGGTCATGACGGGCTTCCGCGTAAACTATCACTGCGCACAAGGCTTGTATGGCATCACGCCTGATTTGACTTGCCTCGGCAAAGTCATCGGCGGCGGACTGCCAGTGGGCGCATACGCAGGCAGACGAGACCTGATGGAGCAGATGGCTCCCGCAGGTCCGATCTATCAAGCTGGCACGCTGTCCGGCAACCCGCTCGCAATGGCAGCCGGCTACACGACGCTGAAGCTGATGACGCCAGAGCGGTATGAACATCTGGAGCGTCTGTCGAAGCGTCTGCAGCTTGGCTTCGAGGCAAACGCTGCGAAGCATGGCATCGCATCGACGATCAATCGTGTCGGCTCGATGGTATGTCCATTCTTCACGGATAAGCATGTTATTAACTTCGAGACGGCGAAGTCGTCAAATCTCGATCAGTTCCGCGCTTACTTCGGTTCGATGTTGAATCTTGGCGTCAGCGTAGCGCCGTCCCAGTTCGAGGGGATGTTCGTCTCCGGCGTACACACCGAAGAGGATATTGACCTGACGATTGAGGCGAACGACGAAGCGCTGTCGCGTCTATAATAGCTGACATGCAGAGCGGAAACAGCAATAGCTTTAACTGGCAGATCGGCGCGCGCCGTGATGGGCGCAAGCTGATACTTCTGCCTCAAGGCATGACCGTTGCTGACAGCGAGTTGGCAGCGCGGCAATGGCCAGCTGCCGAAGTCAATCCGCATGCGGTGAAGCAGTGGTTGATTGCGTCTGGCTGGTTCCCGGTCAAATGGATCAATCTTCTATTCTCGGTAGGCGGGATTCGCATGGAAGAAGAACGTATCGTTCTGGATGCGTTCGTCCCGGTCGACCCGGCAAAGGATCCGCTGTACAAGCTTGCAGCGACCGCACTGGGCGGCGTGAGCAGCAGTCTCGCTGCGGAGCCATTGTACGAGGATGATTACGTGCTTGTCATGAATAAGCTGGCCGGCATGCCGGTGCATGCTTCTCAGCCGGGCGAACGCGGCACGTTGGACGAAGCAGCCGCCCTACATCTGTTGAGACAAGGCGATCCGCTGCCGGTTCGTCATATTCATCGGCTCGATAACGAAACGTCGGGACCGGTCCTGTACAGTAAGAATGACCTTGCTCAGCAGCGACTGGATGAAGCGATGCGCAGCAAAGCGATTGATCGGCGATACATCGCTTTCGTGCAAGGACGACTAGCTCGACGTTCGGGTGTAATAGATGCACCGATCGGTCGCGACCGTCATCATTCGGTGAAGCGTCGTGCGGGTGCAGGCGGTGACGCTGCCATTACGCATTACGAGTTGCTGGAGCAATACAGCAGCGCAGCGCTGGTCAGTGTTCGCCTCGAGACAGGCCGAACGCACCAAATTCGCGTACATATGAGTCATATCGGACATCCGTTAGTTGGCGATAGTCTATATGGCGGAAGCACGCGATTGCTTGCTCATCAAGCGCTGCACGGCGAACGACTGCTCTTCGCCCATCCGCTTCATGGCGGCCAAGTGGAGGTCCTATCCCCGCGTCCGGAGTGGTTCGATCCGCTCAGGCGTGCATTAACTTAATGAATGGAATGAACCGCGAACAAGATACCGCTCTTGTTCGCGGTTTTTTGCGCTGATAACCGTATGGATATCGTTAACTCCATTGCAGCCACAGCCGTGCAATACGAATTTCATAGTCATGCGCTATACTGCGCTGCCATATGATAGTTATTGAATGAGAAGATTGCCCAAGCTTGCAAGGCGGAAGGGAGGACTGAAGCGTGCCGGATCAAACGAGCGGTTTGCGCTTTGATGTGTACGAACGCGTCCATTTGCCGGACGATGTTGCTGCGATTGAGGAGCTGGAGGAAATCGAGCTTGTTCCTCGTATTCAAGTCGTCCAGCAGGGTGAACAGGCATTGTTGAAAGGGCAGTTGCTGCTGACTGGTGTTTATCGGTCGCATAACGATTTGCAGCAGCCGCAATCACTGGAGCATTGGATTCCGGTCGAAATTACGCTGCCGATGAATCGGGTGCACAGTCTGGATGATATATCAGTCGAAATCGATCATTTCGATGTCGATCTGCTGTCATCGCGGACGCTGAACATTACAGGCATTTTATCGCTTCATGGCATTGCCGCTCCGTATCGGGAGGAAGCAGACAACGTCTGGGATGAAGAAGAACCGATTACAGTCGTACACCGGCGGGAAGAGTCGAGGCAGGTTGAGCCATCGTTTCAATCAAGCTTCTATGACAGCCCGGAATCAGTAAGGGATCATGACTACGGACAGGCTCAATTCGCGGAGGAAGAGGAGGAGCTGCAGCCTGATTCAGAGCAGTCCGTGCAGCAGCCGCCATTTTCCGTGCCATGGGGACAGCCGCAGCCATTCGTCCGCAGCGAAGCCGCTGTACCGCAGCAGCAGCCTGAACAGGAGCCATATACGCCTGTCATCAACTGGTCTGCTTTCGCTGCGCAGTCGGTGACGGAGCAGGCGCCTGAACAGCCGATTTACAATTCATCGTACGGCAGACCGGATGATCCATGGTCGGTTCCTGCGGCTAACGAAGAATTTGCGGCTAACAATGCTGCTGATTCATTCCGAAATGCGGACGAATCATTTGGCGATATCTCGTCTTCCGCGCGTCAGGATGCAGTGGTCGAGGCAGTTGAAGTGAATGTGGATGACGGTTTTTATACGCCGCCGGAGCTTGCGCATGATCAGGCAGATCAACCTCAACAAGAGCTCGCATCGCAGCGTCCCAGTGCCGCATCGTTCTTCGAGCAGGCCCAGCAGGCTCAGGCTGCGATCGAAGCGCCGCGTCAGGAGGATGCTGACGTTGGTCGCAAAGAGCTGAAGGTCGCCTTCGGTCGTAAGCGGGTGGAAGATGCGGAGCCAGCGAAGGAGCCAGTAGGCATTCGTTCCCTATTGCAATCGTCACGTCGCGAGCAGGAGATACGTGAAGCGGCGGAGATCAGTTCTGCGGAAGCACGAGAGAAATCGAGAGTGACGACAGGCGATGAGATTGAGTGGAAGACGCTGTTCCTAGGTAAGCTGGCTGATGAGCAGTCGTTCCGCAAAGTTCGGATGTGCATCGTTCAGAAGGAAGAAACGCTCGATGATATTGCAGTACGGTATGGGAAAAATACGAGGGAGTTGTCTCTCTACAACCGACTGCAGGATCAATCGATCTCAGAGGGGCAAGTCATTTACATTCCGTGATGGTCCCTAATGATAACAAGGCGCTGCCGTACCCGATGAGGGGAAATGGCAGCGCCTTGTTTATTAGTTCGATGACGGGGTTACCTTCACCGCATTAATCTTCTGAACGATGACAAGCCGCCTCTTCTTCAGCTCAGACAGCTTCGTGCGGATCGCTTCCAGCTGCTCCCGGTCTAACGACTGCGTACGAATTTCCTCGAGCAGTTGAAGCATGGACTGATTAATTTCATTGAATTGCCCCCACAGCCGTTGATTCTCTTGCTCCTTGAAGAGCTCCTGCAAGTAAGCATCTTTATTAGACAAGGTTTCTAGAATGTGCTGCTGCCAATGCGCATCGCCGATCTGAAGAGCATAGTTATACAGATCCAGCTGGTCATTGACCCAAGTCTCGATCTGATTCGATATGTTCGTTTTCATCTGGCATCACCCATCTTGTTTGATTTACCTAGTATTATACTCGGAATTAAAGGATTCGCAATAGCCGAATTGATTGAATCGTTAGATAATTAACAATAAACGCACAAAACCATTCAACCGAAATGCTGAGGCTTGACTGGACATCCCTCACAGCGCTACAATGACGGAGTATCCTACATTTATATGCGTAAGGGGAAATAAATATGTCGACGGGTGTTCTTAACTAATAATTGGATAAAGCGAGTGTCTGTCTAAGCGAGACAGCTTTCTGCAAAACTTTCGTTTTTGAAGGTTTTATTTGAGCTGTAAGTTTAGGGGAACTCGTGCCAATGAGTTAAGAACATGCGACGAAATTTCCGCCTGAACGCGTACATTGCCGTTCGGTCCGATTCGCCGTGCTCTTGCAGCACGGCTTTTTTGTTGACCGAAATGGTGATACGTCCAGCAGGGATGGAACGTTTATTCGCGTTCTGTCCCTGTTTTTTTGTGCCCAATTTATGATTGAAAGGAAGATTGAACGATGATTAATGATTCCGCCAAGCGAATGTTGGAACTGGATAAAATGCTGTTGATGGCAGCCGAGCATACGGTATCGCCAGCAGGAAGAAGACTTGCTGAACGTCACGCGCCAAGTACAGACGAGCGGCAAGTGCGGGCATGGCTGGAAGAGACGGAGGAGGCTGCGCGGCTGCTTGGAGCAGGCGCAAGCATCCCGCTGTCTGCGATGGAAGGCATCGATGAGATCGTTGCGCTGCTTGGCAAAGGCAGAGTTTATGTGCCGTCCGAGCTGTATCAGCTCAACATATGGCTAACGTCGATTGCTCAGATGAGACGATATATGGACAGCAAACGCCAGGCTGCTCCTCGCATTGCCTCTTACGCTGATTCAATGGATGATTGCCCGGAGCTAAGACAAGAGCTTCACCGATGCCTGCGTGGCAGCGCATTGGCTGACGAGGCAAGTCCTGAGCTGGGCCGCATCAGGAGGCAGCTGTATGCGCTTGAAGGCAAGATCGAGAAGAAGTTGGAGCAGACGATGGTCAAGTACAAGAGCGCGCTCCAAGAGGCGATTATTAGCAAACGGCGTGGCCATTACGTTATTGCCGTGAAGCGGGATTTGCGCAAGCAGGTACCAGGCACGGTATGGGATGAGTCATCCAGCGGGCAGACCTTGTTCGTAGAGCCGGCCGATATAGCGGCGCTGCAGCAGGAGTGGGACAGCTGGAAGGCGGATGAGGAGAGCGAGTGTTATGCGATTCAAGCACGGTTATCCGCGATGGCGGAGACGCGTACGGCCGAGCTGGAGTGGAACGTCGAGGCGATGGCAGCATTCGATTTCATAACCGCTCGGGGCAAAATGTCACGTTCTTACAACGGCACACGTCCCGCGATGAGCAGCCAGCCGATCGTGCGGCTCGTTCAAGCGCGCCATCCGCTTATCGCGACAGAACGCTGCGTCCCGCTCGATGCGATAATCGGCGACGATTGGCAGCAATTGATTATTACCGGGCCGAATACGGGCGGCAAGACGGTTGCCCTGAAGACGTTCGGACTGCTTGTGCTGCTTCACCAATGCGGTTTTCTTATACCGGCAGATGCCGCGAGCGAGCTTGGCATCTTTCATAAAGTGATGGCGGATCTTGGAGATGGGCAAAGCCTGGAGCAGTCGCTCAGTACGTTCTCCTCGCATATGACGAACGTAGCTTTGATGGTCCGAGAAGCGAATCATCGATCGCTGCTGCTGCTCGATGAATTGGCAGCGGGCACAGACCCCGGCGAGGGCATTGCGTTGTCGGTTGCCGTTCTCGAGCATCTGATGGAGATGAAGGCACGCGTGGTGGCGACGACACATTTTAACGAGATCAAACGATTCGCCTCTAACACGCCGGGTTGTATGAACGCCAGCATGACCTTCGATCCAGAGACGCTGCGGCCGCTGCATCGGCTGGTAACCGGAGAAGCGGGGGAGAGCCGCGCGTTCGCCGTTGCGAGACGGTTCGGCTTGTTGGAGCGAATTGTCGCCCGTGCAGAATCATTGGCTTCGCAGAGCGGTAGTCAGCAGCAGCTGCTACATGTACCAGTCGTGCAGCAAGCTGGAGTACAGACCCGTAACGACAAACAACAGCGCAACAAGAAGCAGGCGGGTGATCAACAGGAGAAGAGTGAACGGGCTACTGCGAAACAGCCGAGAGCGCAGCATCTCGCAGGGGACTGCGTCTGGATCCATCCGCTCAAGCGAACCGGCATCGTCTATCGCGAAGCGGATGAACGAGGCAATGTTATCGTGCAGGTCGAAGATCGGAAGCTGACCTTTAACCAGAAGCGGCTTGCTCGCTACATCGATCGAAGCAAGCTATATCCCGGACAGGATTATGACATGGACATCGTATTCGAAACAAAGGAGAACCGGAAGAAGCGTCATTTGATGAATCGTAAACATGCACAGGATGTAACCATTGTTACGAAGTCGGAGGAAGGCGAATCGTAGGCTTGGATTTCTTCGGAATGTACCGAACAGCGCTGCCTAATTGTAGCTGCAGAAGGTTCACCTCGAAATCCAAGAAAGTATAAGTATGCCATTTATACTTAAGCTTGGATTTCTCCGGAATGAACCGTACTGCGCCGCCTAAAAACGGCAACAGACGGTTCACCTCGAAATCCAAGAATGTATAATTTGAACCCTATACGTAATGCTTGTATTTCTCCGGAATGAACCGTACAGCATCGCCTAATTGGGGTTGCAGACGGTTCACCTCAAAATCCAAGAAGGCTCAAGAATACCACTTGTTCTTAATGTTTGGATTTCTCCGGAATGAACCGTACTGCGCCGCCTAAAAACGGCAACAGACGGTTCACCTCGGTTGACTTGTTTCGCCAAGAGAAGTATTATTACCATATATGCATCTGACGACAAGAATCGATGGTTCGGTCTGTTCAGATCTCGCGAACTATATGAGCAATAACAAGGAAAGGGAAGCGCCGTATTCGTGCCTTCAGAGAGCGGAGCCGTTACGCTGAGAGGATCCGTAGGAATGACGATGCCGCGTGTCGCCCCGGAGTTGCCAGGACTGAACGCTGCCTATTACTATGCAGCTGATAGGTTCGGCCGGACACAGCCGTTATCTGTTTGAGTGCCATGCAGTGCGAGCCATTCGCAGCAATCTGCATGGAATGAAGGTGGTACCACGGAAGCTAGAACCTTTCGTCCTTTGCGACGAAAGGTTTTTTTTATTTTTCTAATAGTTGATGGAGGTTGTGAACATGTCTGACAATCAAGCAACGACCGCGATGCCGACGACATACGATCCGAAGAGCGCGGAAGCTAAATGGTACGACTACTGGATGAAAGGCCGCTATTTTGAAGCGGGCAAGCGTCCTGATGCGCCGAAATATACGATCGTAATTCCACCTCCGAACGTAACGGGCATGCTGCATATCGGTCATGCGCTGGACTTCACGCTGCAGGATATTATGACGCGCGCGAAGCGGATGCAGGGTTATGATGCGCTCTGGCTGCCGGGCAGCGACCATGCCGGTATTGCTACGCAGACGAAAGTTGAGCAGAAGCTGCGCGAGCAGGGACTGTCCCGCTATGATCTCGGCCGCGAGAAGTTCCTGGAGAAAGTATGGGAATGGAAAGAAACGTACAATAATACGATCCGCGAGCAATGGGCGAAGATGGGCTTTGGTCTTGACTACTCCCGCGAGCGTTTCACGCTGGACGAAGGTTTGTCCCAAGCTGTTCGTCAAGTATTCGTCCGTCTCTATGAGAAGGGCCTGATCTACCGCGGCAAGAAAATCATCAACTGGGACCCTGCCGCTCGTACGGCGCTGTCCGACATTGAGGTTGAATATAAAGAAGTAACAGGTGCGTTATATCACCTGCAGTACCCGCTGGCAGACGGCAGCGGACATATTATCGTTGCAACGACACGTCCAGAGACGATGCTCGGCGATACGGCGGTTGCGGTTCATCCAGAAGATGAGCGTTACAAGCACCTGATCGGACGTACGCTTGTACTGCCGATTATCGGCCGTGAAATTCCAATCATCGGCGACGAGTATGTAGAGAAAGACTTCGGTTCCGGTGCGGTGAAGATTACGCCAGCACACGACCCGAACGACTTCGAAGTAGGTCTTCGTCATGACCTGCCGCAAATTACGGTCATGGATGAGAGCGGCAAAATGAACGAGCATGCCGGCCCTTACCAAGGGCTGGACCGTGCGGATTGCCGCAAAGCAATCGTGAAGGATATGCAGGAACAAGGCATCTGCATCCGCATTGAGGAGCATGTACACCAAGTTGGTCACTCCGAGCGCAGCGGCGCTGTTGTTGAGCCATACCTGTCGACGCAGTGGTTCGTATCCATGAAGCCGTTGGCTGATCGTGCGATCGAAGCACAGAAGAGCGGTAACGGCGTTAACTTCGTACCGGATCGTTTCGAGCGGACGTATCTGCAATGGATTGAGAACGTACGCGACTGGTGTATTTCCCGTCAGCTATGGTGGGGTCACCGCATTCCGGCATGGTACAACACGGCGACGGGCGAAACGTTCGTTGGCGTAGAGGCTCCGGAAGGCGCAGACAGCGAAGGTTCACCATGGAAGCAAGATGAGGACGTACTTGATACGTGGTTCAGCTCCGCGCTGTGGCCGTTCTCGACGCTCGGCTGGCCGGATGAGAATCATGAAGATTTCAAACGTTTCTACCCAACAGATGTGCTCGTAACGGGCTACGATATTATTTATTTCTGGGTAGCGCGCATGATCTTCACGGCGCTGGAATTCACCGATCAAATTCCGTTCAAAGACGTGCTTATGCATGGTCTTGTTCGTGACGAGAACAACCAGAAGATGTCCAAGTCGCTGGGCAACGGCGTTGACCCGCTGGACGTTATTGAGAAGTATGGCGCTGACGCTATGCGCTTCATGCTCTCGACGAACAATACGCCAGGTCAAGACCTCCGCTTCCGTTGGGAGAAGGTTGAGCAGGCGCGCAACTTCGCGAACAAGATCTGGAATGCTTCGCGCTTTGCGCTCATGAACCTCGAAGGTGTTACGGCTGCCGATATCGACATTACGGTGCCGCTGGGCACAGCTGACCGCTGGATTCTGCACCGCCTGAATGAGACATCCCGCGATATTACGCGTCTGATCGACAGCTATGATTTCGGCGAGACGGGACGTCTGCTCTATAACTTTATCTGGGATGACCTGTGTGACTGGTACATCGAGTTCGCTAAGCTCAACCTGTACGGCAGCGATCCAGCTGCCAAGAAAGCTACGCAATCCGTACTCGCATACGTACTTGATCGTACGCAGCGACTGATCCATCCGTTCATGCCGTTTATTAGCGAAGAGATATGGCAACACTTGCCGCATGAAGGCGAGACGATCACCCTTGCAGCATGGCCGACGTTCGATCCGGCGCTGGAATCGCCTGAAGCGGTTCGCGAGATGGAGCTGCTCATGGATATGATCCGTGCGGTTCGCAACATTCGTGCAGAAGTGAACGTGCCGATGAGCAAGAAGGTCGAGCTGCTGATCAAGCCTTCCAGCGAAGCGGAGCTTGCAATCGTGGAACGCAACCGCGAATTTATCGAGCGTTTCTGCGGGACGTCGAAGCTGGATGCAGGACTTGCGATCCAGACGCCAGACAAAACGATGTCGGCTGTTGTGACAGGCGCAGAGCTGCTTCTGCCGCTTGCAGGACTGATTGATATTGCCCAGGAAATAACACGTCTTGAGAAAGAACTGAAAACGCTGAACGGTGAAGTTGAGCGAATCGAGAAGAAGCTCGGTAACGAAGGGTTTGTTTCGAAAGCGCCGGCGAAGGTTATCGAAGAAGAGAAAGCGAAGATGGCAGACTACGCGGACAAACGCGATAAAGTCATTGCCCGAATCGCTGAACTTCGCGCGTAAGGTGCAATAAGTGTGTGTTTCCTCTATCAGGAAGGAAAGTGAAACAGATGAGCGAACAACGCATTGATACGGCGGCAGCGGCGGACAACGCCGCTCCGTTCTCTACATATCAAGAAGCGGCTGATTGGATTAACGGCCTTATTCCATTCGGCGTCCGTCCAGGTCTGGAGCGGATGCAGCTGCTTATGGAGCGCCTGGGCAATCCCGAACGGAGACTGCGCTTCATCCATGTAGCGGGCACGAATGGCAAAGGCTCGACATGTGCTTATTTGACGTCGGTACTGATCAAGAGCGGTTATGATGTCGGTACGTTCACATCTCCGTATATTACGAAGTTTACGAATCGTTTTCAGTATAATGGCGAGGACATTCCGGAGGACACGCTCCGCGATCTGTCCAATATGCTGAAACCGCATGTTGAGGCTATTGCAGCGACCGAGCTTGGCTCGCCTACCATGTTCGAGGTTTCGACTGCGATTGCGATTTTGTATTTTGCTAAAGTAACGTTCCCTGATTATGTGGTGTGGGAGACGGGGCTAGGCGGCAGGATGGACGTCACGAACATCGTATCTCCTGCGATTTCGCTTATTACGAATGTTGGCCACGACCATATGGATATTCTCGGCGATACGATCGAGAATGTCGCATGGGAGAAAGCCGGCATTATTAAACCAGGCGTGCCGGTCGTCAGCACGGCGACACAGCCAGAAGTCATTGCGATTCTGAAGGAGAAGGCTGCGCAGTCGAAGAGTACGCTGTACTTGCTGGGCGAGCAGTTCAACTACGAACAGATTGAGGCACAGGAAGATCGGCAGTCGTTCCGTTTCCGCGGACCGTTCCGTTCGATTGAACCGCTCGAGATATCGCTTAATGGCGCGCATCAAGTTGCGAATGCGGCCCTGACCATCATGGCGCTTGAAGTGCTTCGTCAATACAATGCGCTTCTCGTTGATGATGACCAATTGAATGATGGACTTCGTGCATCTGCATGGCCTGGCCGTCTCGAGATGGTGACGCGCAAGCCGCGGATTTTGCTCGATGGCGCCCACAATCCAGAGGGTGCTCAGACGCTGGCAGCTGCACTGAAGTCTACTTATACGTATAATCGGGCACATGTCATGATGGGAATGCTCGAGAATAAGAATCACACCGAGACTCTTAAGCATATACTGCCAATAGCGGATTCACTGATCGTGACCGAGCCTGATTTTCGCAAAAAGATGAATGCGGAGTCGTTCGGATCAATCGTTCGGGAAATAGCGGCAGAAACTGGCTCCTCGGTTAATCTCATCGTAGAGCCGGATTGGCGTGCGGCGCTCGATAAGCTTAAGCAATTAATAGGTGAAGGCGATCTTGGCGTCGTGACCGGCACGCTGTACTTGATCTCGGACGTACGCGCCGAACTGCTTCATATTACGGATTCTGAAAAAGGTTGGTGAACCGTCTTTGAATACGGCTGAACATGTGCATTTTATCGGCATCGGCGGTTACGGGATGAGCGCGATTGCGCGAGTCATGCTAGAAATGGGCTATAAAGTAACGGGGTCTGACGTTGTCAAAGGCGAGTTGGCCGAGAAGCTGGCGCAGAAGGGCGCTGGCATCTACATCGGTCACGAAGCGGACAATGTGAAGGGCTCCGATCTTGTCGTGTACTCGACAGCACTTCCGAAGGATAATGTTGAACGCCAAGCAGCAGAAGCGCTCAATATTCCAATCCTTCACCGTGCACAGATGCTCGCTAGATTGATGAATGCGGGCAAAGGGGTGGCGGTGGCTGGCGCGCACGGCAAGACGACTACATCCTCGATGATTGCGCTCGTCATGGAAACTTGCGGGATTGACCCTACTTTCATTATCGGCGGCGAGATCGTTAACGTCGGAACGAATGCGAAGGCAGGCAAAGGTGAGTATGTTGTAGCAGAAGCGGATGAGAGCGATGGATCGTTCCTGCAATACCACCCTGCCATGGCGATCGTGACGAACATCGAGCCGGATCATCTTGAAAACTATGACGGCGATTTCAATAAATTGAAGAGCGCTTATGTCCAGTTCCTTCAGCAAGTGAAGTCCGATGGCAAAGCGATCGTGTGTATCGACGATGCCAATCTGCAAGAGTTGCTGCCGCAAGTAAACAGCGGGTCGCTGCGGGCTGACCAGGTTATAACGTACGGCATTGATTGCGAAGCGCAGTATCGTGCTACGAATATTGAGCTCGGCGACCGGAAGGTAACCTTCAAGCTCCATCGCGAAGGTGCAGAGCTTGGCCAAGTTGAGCTGTCGGTTCCAGGACGTCATAACGTCTACAACGCCATGGCAACCATCATTACTTGCTTGGAAGCAGGTCTGCCATTCGCAAGCGTTGCGGATGCCATCAAACAGTTCCGCGGAGCGAAGCGCCGGTTTCATGTGCTTGGCGAGAAGAACGATATTCTCGTCATCGACGACTATGCGCATCATCCGACGGAGATTCAAGCAACGATCAGCGCTGCGAAAGCGACAGGCAAGCGGATCGTAGCGGTGTTTCAACCGCAGCGCTATACGCGCACTTATTTCCTGCTCGAGCAGTTCAGCTGCGCGTTCGGGGAAGCGGATGAAGTCATCATTACCGATATTTATTCCCCTGCCGGCGAACAGCAGATCGAGGGCGTCAGCTCCCGCAGGCTCGTGGAATTGATTATTCAGAACAGTAACGCGAACACGCACTACGTTCCGACGAAGGAAGAAGTGCTGGAGCGGCTGAAGGCTTCCATGAAGCCGGGCGACCTGATCATTACGATGGGCGCAGGCGATATCTGGAAAGTTGCCGCGGCTCTGGCGGAAAGCTTATAAGAGCTGTTTAGATAAGTGTTCGAAAGAATAAGGCTGTGGCGAACGTCGTGTTAATCGACCTCGCCACAGCCTTTTGCATGGAGCCGGCCGCTCATGTGGTCGGCCTTTTGTTGTTTTCGCACATTTATTTCCTTGATGCATCGACTATTTCTTTACAAACATTTCATCTTATTATTGTGTTTGGCTTAACATTTTGTAAGCGAATGACGATAAAGTAATAGAAAATATGGAAGGGAAGGGTTATAGAAATGAAGAAAAGTTTATCGATTTTCCTGTTATTGAGCTTGGTCTTGATGCTAGTCCCTGTGTATGCCTCCGCTGCTACTCCAACGGTAACGGTTGCGTATGACGGCAAGGCGATCAAGTTCACGCAGCCGCCGGTTCGCAAAGCGAACTTGACTTTCGTTGAGGCGAAACCGCTGTCAGCGCAGCTTGGCGCAACCTATGCGTTTGATTCGAAGTCGAAGTCGGCAACGATCAAGAAAGGCTCTACATCGATCAAGCTGACTGTGGATAGTAAAGCTGCATACGTTAACGGCGTCAAACAAGCATTGGCTGCAGCGCCATACGTCGTTAAGGGATATGTCATTGTTCCCGCTGAAATCGTTGTGAAATCGTTCGGCGGAGCAGCTGCATGGGATGCGAAGAACAGCAAGCTGAGCATCACTTCCCCGGCTGCAGTGGAAGCGCAAAGCAAGCAGAAGGCGATTAACGTAGTGAAATCGTACTTCGCTTCTATGTCCAAACAAGATCTGAAAGCCAGCAAGGCGGCATGGCTGCCGTCCAGCTGGAACGAAGAAGACGATGAAGACCTGCTTCTCGCGTTTGAAGAGCAGGCTGTTATTTTCACCGTCAACTCCGCGAATGTAACAAGCTTCACGAGTACGCAAGCTTCGATTGAAGTGGAAGTTAAGATTGATTATCCGAGCCCATATTCGATTGATGAGATCTATTTGATTACTTATAAAATGGTCAAGGATAGCGCGGGAGCTTGGAAGATCAAACAAGAAAACGTGGAAGATTACAGCTATGACCTTCCTTCTGAGCCCGTTGCAACGACTGAAGCGTTCGCATCAAGCGTAGATGCACTTGTCAATCAAATGACCGACAATTTGAATGCAGAGGACTTGGAAGCATTAAGCGGGATGTTCGCTGATGATTCCACGATTGCTGACGCAATGATCGATTTCTGGTCCTATGATTTCGATGAATATGATACGCGTTATACGCTGTCCGATCTCACGATCATCGGAGCGGATGAAGCTAAAGGTACTGCCAAGGTTCTTGTTTCATGGGATGCGGAAGATGAGGAGTATGAATATCCATACGAAGCTGTACTGTATCTGGTTCAAGACGCATCCAAACAATGGGTGATCCAAGAGGTTGTTGAACTGTAAGCAGCTGTTACAGCCAACGTGTGATTTTAAGCTAACGTAAACATACGAATGCGGAATCGAATTGTGACCCGCAAGATGGACACTTGTTGAAGTGACATCTTGCGGGTCTTTTTTCGCTTCCATGCGATTTTCTTCTATAAAGTACCAATAATGCCATCAGAAAGTCATCAAATTGCCTATAACAAACCTGCGATTCACGATAAGTTTTTCTAAGTGAAAAGTGGCGGGCTTTAATACCTGCCTAGAGCACATGTGGAGAGGAGGGATAGAAATCGCGCTGCGATAAGAGCGAGCAAGATAACCGGTTAGAAGTACATACGATAAACAGATCGCTTGTATAAGCGAATTGTGGGGAGTTAATCGTGGTAATACGGTAACGTTTTCGATATCGGCAGGGAAGTGCAGCACAGGAGAGGCAAATAACGAAGCATACGCTTCCGAAGCAAGTTATTTGCTTGCTGGAAGTGATTGCTGTGTAGTAGCAAATAACGAAGCATACGCTTCCGAAGCAAGTTATTTGCTTACTGGAAGTGATTGCTGTGTAGTAGCAAATAACTTTTAGGAGGTTTAAACAAAATGGAACTCATTCGAAAACAACTATGGCTGGTGCTCTTGCTGATCGGACTAAGCGGGTTTGCGTTTGTATGGCTGGTCATCCCGCGCGAGCCGGAAATTGAAAATGTATGGCATCTGTTGGCGAAGCTGGTCAGTTACTTGTTTATAATCGGCAGCATTTCTTTCTTCCCTAACAAGTTGAAATACGGTCATCTGATGGTTTATGTCCCATTCCTGGTGTTCCTCGGATACTTGATACCTAGAGTCAGCTTCTTCGGCGTAACGGGGAACGTAATCGTAACGAATTTTGAATCGGTCGGAGAATGGTATACGCTGCTGTACTTGCTAGTCGTTCAGATGATCAACTTCACCGTGTCCTTCGCTTACCGAATGGGCGGCGGCACGCCGGGCAAAACGATGAAAATCTCGCTTCTTGCAACCGTTACGTTGTTCTCCGGTTTTCTCGACTTGGCATTCTATACGATCAATCCGGTCGAAATTCCTGAAGAGGGTCTGATCTATGCGCATCATATTATCGTATTGACGGGCACGCCGCTCTCTTACAATGAGACGATCGTGTTCGCCCTCTGCCATCTGCCTCTGTTCCTGTTTGTGATGTGGATGCCGCTTGATCGGTGGTTCAAGCGTATCTCTGAGCGGGTGCAGAACAGAGAGCAGCAGAAGTCGGTCCCAACAATCGCATCGTAAATGTTGTGTTAGAATCCGTGATCGGCAAGGTGTTGTTGCAGGTTCGACAGCCGGGAATTGCGCGCTTTCTGAGAAATCTCGGCGTCACCTTTATTTTTAAAGCGGCATCTCTGCTCCTGACGCTTGTCGTCTATGTCATGTGTGTACGCGAGCTTGGTGTCATCACTTGGGGGCAGGTTGCGCTAATCGGCAGTGCAGCCAATATCGTTCTTATTCCGCTGACGCTTGGTTTGTATAACGGTGTCGTCAAATATGTGCCGGTCTCATCCGAGGAAGAGAGCCGGGAGCTGATGGGAACGGCTTTAGCCGCCAACCTGGTTCTGTCGTCTATCGGATCAGCCTTGCTTATTGCAGCAGGGCCGTTCATAGAGCGGTTGTTTGGATTATCATCGGCTTCATGGATCGGTGCGGTGGCGCTTGGGATGTGCATGAACTTATATATTCTGACCGAGTCGTTCCTGCGCGGCCAACAGCAGTTTGTACGACTGGGCGTCTATAAGCTGATCGGGTCGCTGCTGTTTCTGGCCGGAACGCTTACGGGTCTGTATATGCTAGGCGTCAAGTCGATGTTCTGTTATTTGATCCCGCTTATGGTTCAGCATTTGTCCTTCTTCCTTCTCACGCTGCGCAGCAGTGATCTGAGACATATGCGGGTTACATGGAAGGCGCTGAAACAATTGTTCGAATACGGTTTGTTCATCATGCTGTCTTGGCTGGTGTCCACGCTGCTGTTCTCGAGCGACTTGTTTATGATGGCAAGGTTCGGCACGGACTATGAACTGGGAGTCTATTCCGTCTATCAGAATACGATCAGAGGGCTGTGCACCATTCTGTTCCAAGACGTGTTCGCCGTCGTATTCCTCCCGATGATTGCAGGGGTAAGCAAGCGCCATGTGGATCGGATCATAGTGAAATACGCTATTCCGATTTATGCTGCAATCTGGTTTGCCGCAGCTTTATTCACTACCTTGCTCATCGTGCTGTATGGCAAAGCATTTCCTCTCGATTGGATGTACGTCGGATTGACCTCTGCAGGCATTGCAATGAATATGATGTACCTGCTGTTCACCTCCGTTATTTCATTGGATGGGGTACGGGCAGCGAGACTAGCGTTCATATCGCTCATGATTCCGATCCCGCTCATTCTCTATCTGCAATACGCCCTTGTGGAAGGCCGAGGGATGATCGGCGGAATGGCTTCGGTCGTTATATTGAACATTGGTTTGATCGTTGTATTCCGATTAACGATTCGATTCTTTTATCAATTTCAACCTGCTCCAGAGAAAGGAGTGTTGTCTAATTGATCAAATACAGCGTCGTGATTCCTACCTATAACAATAAAAGGCTGCTCAATAATACGTTGGAATCGCTCAACGACCAGCTTGGATTCGAGCAAGGCGGTTACGAGGTTATCGTCGTAGATGACGGCGGAACCGACAATACGTTACGCGAGGTGGAGAGAACGCCGAGAACGTATTCCTTCCGCTACATTTACTTGGAACGGTCAGCCGATTCTTGTCGGTCAAAGGTGCGCAATACAGGCTGGCGGCATGCAGGCGGCAGATTCGTAATATTCCTCGACTCCGATATGATTGTCTCCCGGAGTTATTTGCAAGAGCTTGATCGGTATTTTTCCAAGCATGAGGATCTGCTTGTCATTTCGTATCGGTACATGTTGAAAGATCCGGTATCCATGGAGGATGTGAGGTCGGGGAAGGTGTTCGACACTAACTATACCGCGCTCGAATATTTGGAAGCCCGCCATTTCGACAGCCAGCTCCATTCGTTCAATATTGCGGCTCTCGTGCATCCGTGGCACTGCGTCTATTCGTGCAACATGGCGCTCTCGAAGAGCAGGCTCGAGCAACTCGGAGGATTCGATGAAGGGTATAAAGGCTGGGGAATGGAAGATACGGATATCGGCTATAGATGCTTTAAGCTGGGGATGCCTATCGTTTCCCATCTTGGCATGGAAGCTTTGCATCAATATCATGGCGAGGCGTATGGCGATTTGAGGAGTCCAGAGAAAATGCTGGAGTGGGATCACAATATTATCCGGATGTTCAACATACACCCTTCTCTCAAGCGGGAGCTTCCGCGCTGGCGCATTAACCTGTCCTATTTTACCCGAAGAGTACCGCAAATGCTGATGCGCAAGGAGCGCAATCGGACGGAGCTTCATTTGACCGTACGGAATGCCGTTGAGATCCCATGGATGAAAGAACAAATTGCCGCATTGTCTGTACAGCGGGGCAATTTGATCATCGTGCACGACCAGGTGGAATCGCCGGAACTGCACCTTTGGATTCAATTGCTAGGGTTTACTCCGAGCGAAATTCGTTATTTTCCCAAATCGTATGTATTCGATGAAGCGGATATCCGTCAGTTTTTCGGGCAAGTGTTCTCTTGGCGAAGAGCGTTTATTCTCATTTATCGATGCATAAGGCTTGTTGGCAACAAGCTGGCGCGTATGTTCCATAGGTCCAATTTGCAGCCATCGGCTAAACAAGAGGTGACTCGTTGATTCCTCAAGTCAGGAAGGGGGCGGGATGAGGGATGGAGTTGGGCAAAAAGACCATCCAGTTGGACAAAAGGGTTGATTTGCTAGAAACGATCGGGCTGCTGGTACAATTGCTTCGACCTCGGCAATGGAGCAAAAATTTGCTTGTATTCGGAGCATTGGCCTTTTCCGTCGACAAGATGAACATTGCGGGCATGAAGGAGAGCGTGATCGCGTTTCTGTTATTTTGCTGCGTATCGGGCTGTGTTTATGTTCTGAACGATTACGTGGACAGAGCGGTCGACCGACTGCATCCGGATAAAATGAAGCGGCCGCTAGCTTCCGGGAGGCTTAATCCAGTCGTTGCGTTAATATTCGGCGGCGTCCTGCTCGTATGCTCGCTTACCGCAGGATTCTATCAGAATTTGCTGTTCGGACTTCTGCTTCTTGCGTATTTCGTCATGAATGTATCGTATTCGTTGAAATTGAAGCACTTCGTCATTATGGACATTATGATCATTGCCAGCGGATTCGGAATGCGGGCCGTAGGCGGGGGACTTGTGCTGGAGACGAGCTTCACCTCGTGGTTTCTGTTATGCGTCTTCTTCTTGTCGCTGTTTCTGGCAATCGGCAAGCGCAGACATGAGCTGCTTCTGCTGGAGCATGACAAGGGCTCGCATCGGAAGGTGCTGATGAACTATTCCGAACCGCTGCTCAATCAGTTATCGGGGGTCGTATCGGCCATGACGATCATGTGCTACTCGCTGTACACGTTCCTGTCGAGCCAGTCCATTTATTTGATGTGGACGATTCCTTGCGTCATCTATGGGATGTTCCGTTACCTCTACTTGATTCATGTATTAGGCAAAGGAGGCAAGCCTGAGGCGCTGCTGTACGAGGATAGAGGCATTCTGGCTTGCACGGTCGTCTACGGAATTACAGTCGTTCTTATTCTGAATTTGCAATTATAAAGGTTGTGAACACGCAATTATAGGGAGGCGGCGAATGTATTTTATTGCGCCTTTCATCGCTTGGCTTGTCGCTGGATCGATGAAATATGCCGTGAATCAAATTCGCTATGGCAATGCCAAGGAGCGGATCGGGAATGGCGGGTTCCCAAGCAATCACACGACGATTGTGACGACAACCATTATGTTGATTGGATGGAAGGAAGGCTTCGCAAGTCCGATATTCGGACTGGGCACGGCCATTCTCTTTATCGTTATCATTGATGCGACCGGACTTAGGCGTTATGTCGGGATGCATGCCCGGCATCTGAACGAGATGAGGCCAGACGGCAGCAGGCTTAGGGAGAGCGTAGGTCATAACGCGGTTGAAATAGGCGGAGGACTTGTGCTCGGGGCGCTGCTTGGTTATGCTTTGAGCTGGATCGCGTGAACACAATTTGGAAGGTTGAGCGGCGGAATAGATCCTATTCCCATGCCGCTCAACCTTTTTTATGTACCGCGTAATTGCTCACATTCGTCATAAATCTCTTATTCGGTTCATAGATTACTAGCAAAGGCTTGATTGACAAGCTTCCGAAGCTGCATCGGTATGCAGTTAGCGAAGGAGAGAGGCATATGAAACGAGACACGCGATTGACATTTCGATTCGACGGTACGGCCTCGGCGGAAGCCGATCGGCAGCAAGACACACAGCCGCTTCAGGATGATATACAGGCATTGGAACAGCTTATTCGGCATGGGCACGCTTCACGTTCAATGCCGCCGTCGACGGAACTGTCCGCAGGGAAGGACAAGCCAGTTCAAGCGGTTCCTGAGCAGGCAGAGACCCGGCCGAGCGTGTGGCATTTTCCAGAGCCGATTCATAAACCGAAACAAAATCGTGTCGAAACCGAACGAAAAATGGAGTACGCTGCGAAACGTATCGAAGCAGAGACTGCAAGCGGCGATATGACCGCACTGGATCTGATCGAATCTAATCAGTCGCTCCCGCCTTCAATCGAACAGACACAGCCCATCGTTGTCGTTTCCCCTCCTGCGGAGCAAACGCATATGCAAACGACACGTTCCTATGATTGGGGAATCGTGGAGGATGGGGCGGATAAAGGGACGGCTGGCTTTCGATATGCAGATATTAATCATATACGAAGCGCTAGGGGGCCTTCATGGCTCAAAGTATTTGCTTCGGTCGCCGGCGCAATCGCAACAGGAGCATTGTTCGGCTATATGGCGCTTGCCTTGTTCGCTGGAGAAGGACCTTGGGCTGGCGGAAACGGCGAGAAGACTTTACCGGATACCGAACAGACGACGATTTCGCTGCCGGATGCAAACGGCGGGCAATCGGGCACAAAGACTGGCAGCGGAGGAACAACGCCAGTTACGAGTAGCGACGTTTCAACGGAAGGCAAGGATCCAGCGGTATCGCCAGACAAGCAGACGGATGCATCCGCAGCCGTTGTACAGGTTGGGTTACCAGCAATGACATACCAAGCGCTCCAGTATGGCGTATTCAGCTCGGCAGAGGGAGCCGATGCAGCTGTTGCGGAGATGAAGGATAAAGGACTGGCAGCTTATCGATGGGATACGGGACAAGATTTCCGCGTATATGTCGGTATCTCGAGCGATCGAGAAGGTGCAGAATCTCTGACGGAACAGCTTGGCGGGCTGGAAGTTTATGTGAAGGCTATCGAGCTGCCAGCGATCGATTCGATGCCGTTCAATGGCGATGCAGAGCTGTTCAAGCAGTATTGGAAGCAGACAGGTGAACTCTTGGCTGTGTTGGATCGATTGACGCTTGGTCAGCTGCAGCAGAACAAGCTTGAACCATTCAGCGCAGCAGTGTCGACCGCGTGGAAGAAGATCCATGAGCAGTGGCTCACCACTTCGTCTTCTGTCACGGCCAAGCTAAGCGGCGATCAGGCGAGCGCAGCAGCGAGCCGATTGTCCCAATCGATCAACACGGCTGCCGTGTCCCTTGAGCAGTTCGATAAGAAACCGTCGGCAGCCTATTTATGGAACGTTCAATCGGCGTTGATGGGTGCTATATTCGCCGAAAAAGGGTGGCTGGATTTCAGCGCTGGATTGTAAACCATTCCGTTACGTCTTATAATGTCCATAGGTGTCATTTCATGGCGAGAGGCGTTGTAGGATGAAGAAGAACGGCTGGACCCTCCTTCTTTTTATCGTGCTCGGATTAATAACGGGCGCACTCATTGCGAAATGGTTGAAGCGAGTATCGGCGCTGTCCTTTCTAACCGATACGACAACGATCAAATGGTCGCCGGATGCGGATTTGGCTGTGCTCAGTTACGATCTAACGATACGGCTTGAATTGAGCCTGCTTAGCATTTTGTGTCTGGTTTTGGCGATTTGGCTGTTTAGGAAGTTATAGAACGGGTTAACGAATTAACGTTGATTGCTTTTAGAACCACCTCGGTAAGGGTTGTGTAGAGAGGAAGTGCCATTACAGTGGCAGCATTCGGTAACGGGTTACAATCGAATAAGTTATGTCAGCTTGTGTTGGCATCTTCGTCTCCGCGCCGGCAGGAACTGGTCGCATCTCTCGACCTGTCCTTGCCGGTTCGTATTTTATCGACGGATGCGGATGAATCCATCGAGGCTTCATGGACGCCTGCTGAGGTCGTGGAGAAGCTTGCACAGCGCAAAGCGGCAGCTGCAGCAACGCGTCTTGCAGATGAGGGAGCGGACAAGCCTTCGCTCGTTATCGGTGCAGATACGATTGTTGTATTGGATGGTGAAGTGCTGGGCAAGCCCGTCGATCAGCAGGACGCGATTGCAACGCTGGTGCGTCTGCAAGGACGCAGTCACGAAGTGTATACAGGAGTTGCTTGCATCCACACACAGGACGGAACTTCGCTGGTACGTCATCAGCGGACCCAGGTGTGGATGAAGCCTTTGACGCAGGACAGAATCGAGCGATACGTGGCTACCGGCGAGCCGATGGACAAGGCCGGCAGTTATGGCATTCAAGGACTGGGATCAACGATTGTGGAACGGATCGAGGGTTGTTATTTCAACGTCGTTGGACTGCCGTTATCGCTATTGGCGGACATGCTGGAGCCATTTGGTGTAGACGTATATTGATACGAAGAGAGGCAGACGCAAGGCTAGGATCAGGTGTAGGCTTATCATAGCTGTTTGGGAGGATCGGGACATGGAAGCGAAGGTTCAATTACTGCGCGATGTTCCCCTTGAAGAACGACCTAGAGAACGCATGATGGCACATGGGGCTGAAGCGCTGAGTCACGCCGAACTGTTGGCAATATTGCTGCGCACCGGTACGAGCCGGGAATCGGTAATGGAGCTGGCCAATAACATTCTTAAGGAATGCGGCGGACTTCGATATCTGGTAGATGCAAGTTTGGAGCAGCTAATGAATGTTCGTGGAGTCGGACCGGCCAAGGCGCTTCAGCTGAAAGCAGGGATCGAGCTCGGCAGACGAATGGCGGCTGCAAGATTCGGAGACCGACCAGTCATAAAGCGGCCTGCGGATGCATCTGATCTTATTATGGAAGAGCTTCGTTATCAAACCGTCGAGCACTTTATGTGCTTATTTCTGAATACGAAAAATCAGGTTGTGGCGCGCGAGACCTTGTCTGTTGGTACGCTTAACGCATCGCTTGTTCATCCGCGTGAAGTGTTCCGTGAAGCGATCAAGCGTGGAAGCGCAGCGATCATATGCGCGCATAATCATCCGAGCGGAGACCCGACCCCAAGCCCCGAAGATATCGCATTGACGCGGCGTTTGCGTGAAGCAGGAGAGCTCGTTGGAATTGATGTGCTGGACCATCTTATTATCGGAGATGGAAAGTATGTTAGTTTGAAGGAGCGGGGTTTGTTGTAATATAATAATATGGATTGTCGTTATGAAGAGAAGGGAGCTTTACAGTTATGTTTGGTGGATCGAAAGATTTAGGAATCGACCTGGGTACTGCGAATACTTTGGTCTATGCGCGAGGTAAAGGAATTGTTGTCAGGGAGCCGTCCGTGGTGGCCCTGCATACCGATACGAAGTCGATTACAGCAGTTGGCGAACAAGCGAAGAAAATGATTGGCAGAACGCCCGGCAACATCCGTGCGATTCGTCCGATGAAGGACGGCGTTATTGCCGACTTCGAGACGACTGCTACAATGATCAAGCATTTCATTAAGCAAGCACAGAAGCAGCGTGCGCTGTTCCCGCGCCATCCGAATGTGATGGTATGCGTGCCATCCGGCATTACAGCCGTTGAGAAGCGTGCTGTTGAGGATGCTACCAAGCAAGCAGGCGCGAAGGAAGCTTATACGATTGAAGAGCCGTTCGCGGCGGCAATCGGTGCGGATCTTCCTGTCTGGGAGCCAACGGGCAGCATGGTCGTTGACATCGGCGGCGGCACGACGGAAGTTGCTGTTATTTCGCTAGGCGGTATCGTTACGAGCCGATCGATTCGCGTTGCTGGCGACGAGATGGACGAAGCGATTATTCAATATATTAAACGTCAGTACAATTTGATGATCGGTGAGCGCACGGCTGAACAACTGAAGATGGAGATCGGCTCCGCGCTTCCGCTCGAGAAGACGGAAACGATGGAAATTCGTGGACGCGACCTTGTGACGGGTCTGCCGAAGACGCTGCCGATTACGTCGGACGAAATGACGGATGCATTGACGGATACGGTTAATTCGATAGTAGACGCAGTTAAGATCACGCTGGAGAAGTGCCCGCCTGAATTGTCTGCTGACATTATGGACCGCGGTATCGTTCTGACAGGCGGCGGCGCCCTGCTGCGCAGCCTCGATAAACTGCTGGCTCGCGAGACGGGCATGCCGGTTATCGTTGCCGAGAATCCGCTCGATTGCGTTGCAATCGGCACGGGACGCGCGCTCGATAACATTCATCTGTTCAAGAGCAGAGCATCGGGCCGTTCGAAGCGCTAATTGTTCAACGTACCTAGTATGGCATCGCCTGCTGGGCATCGATCTATTTTAACTTAATCGGCGGTGATTGGACTGTTTAATCTGATGAGAAACAAGCGGTTGTTCTTCCTCATGATCGGATTGATCCTGTTCATCGCAGCGATCGGGTTCTCACTGCGCGACAGACAGCTGTCGGCGCCTGAGAAGTTCGTCAATGACTCTGTCGCCTATGTGCAGCAATGGTTGTACAAGCCCGCTGGCTATATAGCGGGCTTCTTTGAGGATATTGGCAACATCCGATCTCTGCAGGAAGAGAATGAACAGCTTCGAACGACTGCCGCTGCCTACGCAAGGGACAAAATCAAGTACAATGTCATCGAGAAGCAGAATGCGGACTTGGAACGTGATCTGAAGTTTACGGAGCGTCAACGCCAACTGAACGATTATGAATATTTGATTGCGCAAGTGGTGTCGGTCAGCTCGGATCCTTACAATCCAACAATCAAGATTGACCTTGGTTCGGAGAACGGCATCAAGGAGAATATGGCGGTCGTAACGGTAGACGGCCTGATCGGCATTATCTCCAAGGTATCGGCATTCTCCTCGAACGTTGAACCTATAACGTCGCTTGATGAGAAATCGCCGAACTCGAAGGCCATTTCGGTTACGGTTCTCGGTAGAGAGAAAGAATCTTTCGGCATTATCGGGACATATGATCAAGAGAACGGGCGATTTGAGATGACCCGTATTCCAGAGAACGATCCAATGATCGTTGGGGACACGGTTGTCACATCGGGACTTGGACGTGTGTTCCCCAGCGGCCTAATCGTCGGAACGGTGGAGACGACACCGCAAGCTGGCGATTTCGGCTTGACGAAGGTAGCATCGGTCAAACCGCTTGCCGACTTCAATCGACTGACAGAAGTGTTCGTCGTGAAGATGACGGACAATGAGGAAGGTACGCCATGACGATCGGTCGATTAGGCGTCGTCATGTTTTTGCTTTTTGTGATCGAGAGTACGTTGGTGCCCTGGTTCATTCCATCCTCTCTGGCAGGACGGCTATACCCGCATTTCACCTTCGTATTCGTGCTGTATGCGGCATTATATGGTACTCGGCATAAGGCGCTGATGCTAGGTCTGCTGTTCGGCCTGCTGCAGGATGTTGTGTTCTATGGCAGTCTGCTTGGTCTTCATTCATTTGCTATGGGTCTTATTGGCTATGTAACCGGACTTCTGCTAGAGAAGAAGAAAGTTACGATGATGAGCGCATTGTTCACGATTGCGCTCTCTTGCATGGTCTATGAGCTTATTATTTTTGCAGTCTACCGCGTGTTCTGGTTTACGCGAGAATCGCTCAGTTATGCTATGGTTAATCATATTCTGCTGAGCACCTTCTTACAGCTTGGCTTCGCGCTGGCTGCCTATGTGCCGGCTAGACGTTGGGTACAAAGTGCCATTCCTGTACGTCAACCGGAGAAGGAAGAAGAATGAGCAGACCAGAAACTTTATAAATTCTTATCAGCTTAAATACAGTTCGGCAGGATTCGGGGCATGTCGAAAAGAAAAGAAATAGATCATGGGAGGGACGAACGTTGACCGATAAACAACATATTACGATCAAAGGTGTTAAAGATGGTCTCGTGTTCATTCTCGACGATCGCTGCGAATTTTCGGCATTGCTCGACGAGCTGCATTATAAGTTGGAGAAAACACACCAACAGCTGTTAACCGGCCCGCTCATGCACGTCAACGTTAAGCTTGGCAGCCGTGAGACATCAGAAGACGAGAAAGAACAAATCAAGTCCGTGCTGAGACAGCAGGGCAACCTGCTTGTGCAATCGATCCAGAGCGATGCGGAACTGCAATCGCAGACGGAGGTTGATCAGCAGGAGCTTAAGGTTATGTCAGGCATCATTCGATCTGGACAGGTAGTCACGCACGATGGCAGTCTGCTGCTGCTAGGCGACTTGCATCCCGGCGGTTCGATTATTTGTACAGGCGATATATATGTGATGGGAACACTCGCTGGTATGGCTCATGCGGGATCGGAGGGCAGGACGGATGTCATTATTGCAGCCTCGCTGCTTAAGCCGACGCAATTGCGAATCGCGGAAGTCATAAGCCGGCCGCCAGAAGAATGGTTGACTGGCGATGCTGCGATGGAATACGCCTTCCTCCAGGAAGGTGTCATGCAAGTCGATAAAACGACTCAATTGTTCCGTATGAGAAGAGAACCGCTCGTGTATAAAGGAGTGTAGAGATTATGGGAGATGCGATAGTCGTAACTTCGGGGAAAGGCGGCGTTGGCAAAACAACGACGTCCGCGAATGTAGGAACGGCGCTTGCGCTGCTCGGCAAAAAAGTGTGCATGGTCGATACCGATATCGGTCTTCGCAACTTGGACGTCGTGATGGGACTTGAGAACCGAATCGTATACGATCTGGTCGATGTCGCAGAAGGCCGCTGCCGTCTGCAGCAGGCGCTTGTGAAGGACAAACGGTTCGAAGAGCTGTATATGCTTCCGGCTGCCCAGACGAAAGATAAGCATGATGTAACGCCGGAGCAGGTGCGTGACATCGTATTGGAGCTCAAGAAAGAATTCGACTTCGTCATTATCGACTGCCCTGCCGGCATCGAGCAAGGCTTCCGCAATGCGGTAGCCGGCGCCGACCGTGCCATCGTCGTCACGACGCCAGAGAATGCTGCTGTTCGTGATGCTGACCGCGTCATCGGCTTGCTGGAACAATCGCAAATTTCAGCGAAGCTCGTCATTAACCGGATTCGTCCAGCTATGCTCAAGACCGGCGATATGCTCGAGATCGACGAGGTTTGCCAAGTGCTTGCGATCGATTTGCTCGGCATTGTGCCAGATGATGAGAAAGTGATCAAGTCTGCGAATGCAGGCGAACCGACGGTCATGGATCCATCATCGCGCGCTGCGATTGCTTACCGCAACATTGCTCGTCGTATTCTGGGTGATATGGTGCCGCTTATGCCGCTCGATGAGAAATCAGCCGGCATGTTCAAGCGCTTCCGCAAGTTTCTGGGAATAGGATGAGCTTGCAGTGATCAATAAACTTAAGAAAATGGATTGGGGCATTATACTGATGCTGCTTGTGTTTATGTGCATCAGTACGCTAATCGTACACAGCGCCACTTCGTACGATCCCAAATATGCCACGTATGATACAAAGACGGTTATCTTTTATAGCGTTGGAATTTGCGTTGTTTTCATGATTTCGATGATTGACTATCGGCTGCTGCTCAAAGGCTGGCTCATCTGGTATGGACTTGGTTTAGTTCTGCTCGTGCTCGTTTTCTTCCTCGGTGCGGAAATTAACGGTGCGCGAGCTTGGTTCAAACTGGGTGGACTCAATTTCCAGCCTGCGGAGATGGTTAAGATCGTCTTGATTATAGGAATTGCGCATTTGATGGGCAGACGCCAAGGGGAAACGCTGAACTTGACAAGCGATGTACTGCCGATTGCCGCGTTCTCCATCGTGCCGTTCCTATTGGTCATGATGCAGCCCGACTTGGGCAACGCCATCATCTATATCATTATCGTTCTCGGAATGCTCTGGATCGGTAATGTCAAATATACGCACGTCATGATCGGCGTGACGGCTGTCGTAGGCTTCTTGCTTATATTCGGTACATTGTTCAATACGTACAACGACGAGATTAAGACGTATATGATCGACCATAATAAGCTGCACTGGTATGAGCGGATCAACGGATTTATGAATCCGGGCAACGCTTCGGAGAGAGAAGTGTATCAAGCGACCAAGGCGAAGATTGCAATCGGTTCTGGCGGGTTGTCCGGCGATGGATACTTGCAGGGCGATTCCAAGAATAACGCCTTCATCTCGTACCCTTACTCTGATTCCATCTTTGTCGTTGTCGGCGAGGAGTTCGGGTTCCAGGGCTCGGCCGTGCTGCTGTTGTTATACTTCTTATTAATTTACCGGATGATTCTAATAGCCTTCCAGTGTTATGACAAACGGGGGTCGTTCATGATCATTGGTATCGTCTCGATGTTTGTATTCCAGATTTTCGAGAACATCGGAATGATGATCGGACTCATGCCGATTACCGGTATTACGCTTCCGTTTGTCAGCTACGGCGGTACGTCGCTGCTGCTCAATATGCTCTGTATCGGACTTGTGCTCAGCATCAAGCTGCATCAGGAGAAATATGAGCTCGACACATAAACGGTGTCCATGCGATATAGGGATGACTTTTGAATGCTCAAAAGTCGTCCTTTTTTCTATTCAATAGGAACTTTATTAGGAATTAAAGGTGAATGCGGCTTGCAAAGGAGAATTTAGATGAATATCGTTGTACTGGATGGCTATACGCTTAATCCTGGCGATTTGAATTGGGATGCATTCGAAGCATTAGGGCAAGTAACCGTATACGATCGTACGGATTTGGCTCAGGTCGTTGAACGTGCGCAGGAAGCGGATGTTATTCTGACGAATAAAACACCATTAAACGCGGATATGATTGCTGCGCTCCCAAGGCTGCGTTATATCGGCGTGTTGGCGACGGGCTATAATATCATTGATCTGCCGGCTGCCGCAGCGAAGGGCATAACGGTGACGAACATTCCGGATTACAGTACGATGTCCGTCGCCCAGCTCGTATTTGCGTATGTGCTGGAGCATTGTCACCACGTGCAGCGCCATAGCGATGCGGTTCAAGATGGACAATGGAGCAGAAGCGAGCACTTTATGTTTGCGAATTATCCGATGTTCGAGCTGGCCGGGAAAACGATCGGCATTGTGGGATTCGGACAAATCGGTCAGCAGGTTGCCCGTCTTGCAGTGGCCTTCGGCATGAACGTACGGGTGAACAGCCGGACGAAGAAGCAAATCGCAGGGCTTGAAGCGGTGGAATTCACATCGCTTGAGCAATTGCTCGCAGCGTCAGACTATGTGACGCTTCATTGTCCGCTGACAGAGCAAACGCAGCGGCTAATCAACAAAGATACGATTCGTCTGATGAAAACCAATGCATTTCTTATTAACACAGCCCGCGGCGGACATATTGCCGAGGAGGAGCTGGCAACAGCGCTCAATGAGGGGCGCATTGCAGGTGCCGCTGTCGATGTGCTGTCGGTGGAGCCTCCTCCGACCAGTAATCCGCTGATTGGTGCGCGTAATTGTCTTATCACGCCTCACATCGGATGGGCTACGTATGAAGCAAGACAACGATTGATGGCGATTGCAGCGAATAATCTAGCCCAGTACCAAACAGGTACGCCGATCAATCGCGTTTATGGTTAAGATTGAAGTTGTGAGCCAATAGAAAAGCCGCCCTCGTTTCAGCTGTATATCAGCTGAAGCGAGGGCGGCTTGTTTTTGATTTCAGTAGAGCTGCTGCTTACGGTTCAATTCCCCAAGTAAGCGTACCGGACGTGTAGCCTGTCGTCTTCGTCCAATCCACGTATGCAGTTGAAGTGGAGTTGTACGAGTAGTCGTCCGTTTGTGTATAGTTCGACCAGTCGGATTTATTGAACCGGATTTGAATATCAACGCTTTGTCCCGCAGCAACCGTCCCTGCTGCACTTGTGAAGCCGATCTCCAGGTACGTATCGGCATTCGTCTTCGCTGTTGGCATCGTGACGAATGTGCCCGTGATGTTCGCGCTTCCGATCGAAGCCCAGTCAATCGCATAAACTTGCGATTGCGTGCCGTTCGATGTGTAGTAGTAGCGAACCTTCACATCAGCTAGGTTAAGCGCGGTCGTTCCTGTATTCGTAATACGAATACGCGGATTGATCGACACGGCAGAAGCGGAAGTTGAACCGTTGAATGCTTGTACCTTGAACGTACCTGTTGCGGCCGAAGTAGTATCGGTGACGGTTACTGCAAGCGTTGCAGCAGAGCCAGCGCTGAAGTTGAACGTCAATGTCGTTGTTCCGACAGCCTGCGCAGCAAGGTAGCTCTTCTTAATGGTTACAGCACTGCCGGAGACCGTATAGTCCGTTCCGGATATAAGCGTTGCAGAACCATTCTTAATGTTTGACAGCGTATTGCCATTCAGCGTCATCGTTACCGCGATATCGGCCTGGTTGGCTGTCTTCTTATCGAAAGAAGCGGTTGTCGGCGTAATCGTCGAGTTGCTTACAGTGGAAGTGGTATCAACGACCGTTACCGCAAGCGTCGCCGCAGAGCCGGCACTGAAGTTGAACGTCAGTGTCGTTGTTCCGACAGCTTGAGAAGCAAGGTAGCTCTTCTTAATTGTTACTGCGCTTCCGGAGACCGTGTAGTCCGTGCCGGACACAAGCGTTGCAGAACCATTCTTAATGTTCGACAGCGTATTGCCATTCAACGTCATCGTCACAGCGATATCGGCTTGATTAGCTGTCTTCTTATTGAAAGAAGCGGTTGTTGGCGTAATCGTCGAATTGACTGGCGTGGTCGTTCCGCCTGTTGGGTCTGCGTAAAGAATGCCGCGACCGTTCGTACCAAGATAGACACGGCCATAAATACGCGGATCGCCTGTAATAACGGTCGGGCGTCCATATTGATGCTGATCATCATTGATTCGTACCCACGTTGCGCCAGCATCGTTAGAACGGAAGATGCCTCGAACGCCATCGATCTTCGCAATCGTATACAGTGCCATATACGATGAACCCGCTGCCGCTTTACCGAATCCGATTCCATCTGCTTCGGTTACGTTAGACAGCTTCGTAAACGAAGCGCCGGAGTTCGTCGAATGCCACAGACCATACGGACCTGGATTGTCGTTGCCGCCGGCGAACCAAATGTCGCCTTCAATTCCCGGTACCGCTTTAAGATTGGCAGAACCGCTGAGCGGCAGTCCCGTTGCTGCGGTCTGTGCGAATGAAACGCCGCCGTTCTTACTCAAGTAGAGAGCGCCAGCTGCGTAAGCATAGATTTTGTTCGGATTGACGCGGTCGGAAGCGACTTTGGCACCTGCAGGCACGCCAGTGCTTGCCGTCCACGAGTTGCCGCCTGTCTTCGAATAGTAGACGCCTTTGTCCGACGTACTCCAGACGATCGAGCTTGCATCAGCCGCAACAGCTACCGTACCGCCGCCTGTCGTGCCGGAAGGCTCCGAGTTCGTTTTGTACCAATTCGTGCCGCCATCCGTCGAGATAGCAACAGATTTCACCGTTGCATCAGCCTCATAGTCAGCCATGCCAACCCGTACGATATAACTCGGAGTAAGCTCCGCATAGTCGATGCCATAAGTGGTGGACCAGTGAGGGCTTGTGAATACTTTGGTCGGCGGCGTCGTCAGGCTGTCATGACGGAATCCGGCAATATCGCCAAGCGCGCTTATTAGCGGTGCGCCAGAAGGCGGGCTGATCAGTCCAAGCACAGCGGTTTCTTCGATACCTTTGGCCATAACCGACAGCTTCACTTTACCGCCTGTGTCGAGTGCGGTCAGATTCGTCGTGCCATAAATCGTTGCGCCAGTGCCGTACATCATACGGTCGGAGTTGAATGGATCAATCTCAATATCGTCCATCATCCATCCGAGCTTCGGCGATACATCTGGCATCGATGCGGTGACGCCCATATCAAGCCATGGAGCCCCGGTAATATCGTGCGTGTAGTTCAACGTACGGTTAGGATAATTACCCCATACCCAGAACGTCGACCATGTTGCGCCACCATCGCGGCTGCGGTAAATCTGGCCATCCGGCCACCACATGTTAAGCGCAGCGACGATCAGCGTGTTAGGATTTTGCGCATCGACGGAAATGCCGCCGTAGCCGAAGTAGTTGTCCGATGTATTGCTGCTTGGAACCGGGCTGATATTCGTCCATGCGCCGGTAGCGGTGTTCAGCTTCCACACATCGCCTTTCGTTCCGTCATAAGGGCCTGCGCCGTCGCTGTACGTAATGTACAGATTGCCGTTGGAAGCAAGCTCGCCATGATGCGGGATATAGCCTGTTGGCTGGCCAGCTACGGCGGCCCAAGTCGTACCGCCGTCTGTGCTCTTATAGACGCTTGTCCCTTTGTCAGCGACACCGACGTAGATCGTCTGCGTAGCATTGCCGGATGTGCCCGTGCTCGGGTCGAATGTGATCCACGATAGACCAACAATATCGCCGCCATACACGTCGCCAGGCGTTTGAATGTAAGTGCCTGCATTCGTGAATGACGTAACTTTCGACCACGTTACGCCGTAGTCCGTACTTTTCCACAGGCCATTGCCGCTCCGAGCGCCGTAGAAGAGGACGCTGTTCTTATTCGGGTCGATGACGAGCCGTTCGCCCATTCCGCGGCCAGGCATATTGCCGCCTACTTTGAACGGAAGAGAAGTGACTGCCCACGTATTGCCGCGGTCAGTGGAGCGCATAATTTGACCATTGCCGTCCCAGTCGTTCGTGTACATGCCGGTTGCAAGATACAAACGGTTAGGATCGACAGAGTCTGTCGCAAGAGCGTCAACGCCGTTCTTATTCCAGTCGACCCAGCCAGCGGAGTCCGTGATGGAATCCCAGCCGTTCGTCGATTTGTTCCAACGATAAGCGCCACCGATATCGGTGCGGGCATAGATGAGATCTTTTTCTTTTTTGTTGAAAATAATGCCTGGTACATATCCGCCGCCGCCGCCGGTAACGACATTGTTCCAATTATAAGCTTCACTTACCGCAGCGGATGCCCGCTGACTAGCGCTGAATACGAATGAGGTCGCAAGGATGGCGGTGACGAGCGAGATAATGCCAGCTTGCTTAAGCAACGATTTGAACACGAAATAACCTCCTATAAATTTTGGAATAGTGGAGATGGTGTCAGAATGAGTGTGCGTCTGTTGTGTGTGCAGATCCGAATGCTTCATTCCATGCGAATGCTTTCAAAACACCAAATAGCCGAATAAACCCGTTACGACGCGGGCATCACCTCCTTAAATAGAATCATCAATAGAACACAAAACTGTAATCGACTGCATGCAGGGCAGCGGATGAATGCTGTTGTAACAAGCAATGGTGTGAGATGAGCAGCTAGACAAGAATAATAACGCTGGAGTCAAATGTGGGAGCGGAAGACGTAAGTGGGATCGTTGTAGGCAAAATGTTTCGAAAGACCAAACGAAAACGTTTCCGAAATGTGGGATAAAAAAAGCCTGATGCCCATAGTCGGGTAAGGCCGTCATAATTTGACAAGAAATGATTGCGCTTACATCATAAATCAATTCGAATTTGATGTAAAGACATTATTTGCATTCATTAAGCTGTCATCCACTGTTCATAGTTGTCCGGCCTTATTCATACATATAGGACAAGTGAAGGAGGGCGATAGCAATGAACGAGAGGATTCGAGAGAGGCAGCAGGAGCGAATCCGCCAAATCATAGAGCAGTCTCAGAAGCAGATGCAGGTGGATCAGACGGCGGAATTAAGCGGATATGGACAGCTTCCCGGAGCGCCCATTCAAGTTCCATCGTCAATAACGGCGGCACCTCTTGCACCGTCGAAGCAGCTTACGTCACCGGCCGATCCGCTCAGGGATGAAGTTTCGCTGCCGCCTAGCGACATGGTCAATCGTAACTCGCCCATGCTTGTGAGAAGGGGCGATTATCCATCCGCCGGCCCTCATCAGACACTAGAGCAGGACCCCGAGAAGCTGTGGAAATCGAGCACGGCGCCTTGGCTCGGCTTGAATCGGCCAAACGCGGGCTATGGTGATCTTGCATCGGAGTATCCGCCGATCGGTCCCGCAAGAGGCGGAGGCTCTCGTTTCATGCGGCAGCTGCGGCTGCAAATCGTTGCAAGCGCGGTATTGTTCGGCGTGATCTGGGGGCTGTTTCAAATAAACGGAGGCTTGGCCGAGCAGGGACAGACGCTGGTTACGGCGGCACTGACGGACGAGTTTGATTTTCAGACCGTGGAGGCTTGGTATGATCGCACCTTTGCAGGCTCGCCTGCTTTTATCCCTCTGTTCGGCGATTCGAAAGAACAAGTTGCGGCTGTAGACGGCACACCGCACAGCACGATGCCGATCGTCTCGCCGCTGCCGAATTCCACCTTGATCAAGTCGTTCGCAGAGTCGCTTGGCGGCATTGAGCTGGCGGGCGATCCGGGAAGCACCGTCGCAGCGGCAGAAACAGGACAAGTCGTGCTCGTGACAGACAATACAGGCCAAGGTCAGACGGTCGTGATCCAGCATGCAGGAGGCAGGCAGACCCAATACGGACAGCTTGCTACCGCATCGGTCAGCAAGGATGATTGGGTGGAAGCGGGAGATGTCATAGGCCAGCTTATGAATGACGGCGGCACCGAATCCGGCGTGCTGTATTTCGCAGTGAAAGAGGATGGCCGATATATTGATCCGACCGACGTGATTCCGCTTGATTAAATTTCGCGGGATCGTCTGGAGTGTACACCCGCTCTTCGTGATCGTTATGCTGTTGTCTGCTGCCGCAGGCCGTTTCGCGGAGCTTATTACGTTGTTCGTTCTTGTATTCGTGCATGAACTGGGGCATGTCGTTGCGGCGCGTTCGTTCGGCTGGCGTATTCGAGAGGTTAAGCTGCTCCCTTTCGGCGGCGTTGCGGAGACAGAAGAAGCGGGAGGCATGCCAACGCGTGAAGAAGCGATAGTTGCGCTCGCGGGACCGCTGCAGAACGTCTGGATGGCAGCGCTGGCGTGGGGTATTGGACAGCTTGGAATCGGAGATGCGGCTTGGGCAAATGAATTGGTTAAAGCGAATATGCTCATTGTGCTGTTCAATATGATCCCGATTCATCCTCTGGATGGAGGCAAGCTGCTGCAATGTTTGCTCTGTCGTCTTATGACGTATCATCTTGCGCTCTCTTGGACGATTCGAATCAGCATCGCCCTAAGTATCTTGCTGGCTGGTTCTGCCTTCGTTCAACAGCTGTGGCTAGGCGGGGGAATTCAGCTCAATGTGCTCACAATCGCGTTGTTTCTGCTTGCTACGAATTGGACGCATCGTCGCCATATGCCGTTCCTCTTCATCCGTTTCCTCATGAACCGCGAACGTTATGCCCGTAAGCAGATCGACCGCGGGGTTCATGCAGCTCCAATCATCGTTAGACCCGAAGCCGCGCTGCAGGCGGTGCTCAAATATTTTCGGCGGGATGCCGTTCATCTCGTGTATGTGACGACGGCTCGCGGGGAGCTGCTTGGCATTTTACCGGAGAATGAGCTGCTTCACGGGTTTTTCGCCTCTCCGAATCCGAATCGCCCTGTTGTCGAACTGATCATTTAACCGCTCTGTCGTTCATGCTATAATCGTCCTGACGTTAACGATTTGGACGGGCAGGTGACGACAAATGAAGCAATTGCTGATGCATAGCAATACGGATGGTTTATATGCAGCGGTGCTCGATAACGGCATATTGGTGGATTACGCCTCACAGCTTCATGATCCGGAGCAGCCGGGCCGAATGCAGCCTAGCGCGGTGATGGGCAATATTTATAAAGGCAAAGTGATTAACGTGCTGCCTGGCATGCAGGCGGCTTTTCTTGATATTGGTTTGTCGAAAAATGCGTTTCTGTACATCGACGATGTGCTTCATCCGAACTTGGAGAGAAGAGAGAAGCAAGCGGCGGACAAGCCGTCCATTCGCGATGTGCTGCGCCCGGGACAGGAGCTCGTAGTGCAAGTGGTACGCGAGCCTGGCGGAGGGAAGGGAGCGCGCGTGACGACCCATATATCGCTGCCGGGTAGATGGCTGGTCTATATGCCGGAGGCGGCTTATGTCGGCGTATCCCGCAAAATCGGCGACGAGCAGGAGCGCGAGCGGCTGCGCATCGTCGGAGAACGGATTCGGCAGCCGAGGGAAGGCGTCATTATGCGCACGGCAGCAGGCGGCGTTCCGGAAGAAGCGCTTGCGGAAGACGCGGCTGCGCTGCGCGAGTTGTGGCAGGCGTTGTCAAGGCAAGCGAACCAGCGGAAAGCGCCGTCTGTCGTTCATTTGGAGGCAGGGCTGATGCATCGCGTTGTACGTGATATGCTGGCAGCCGATATCGATGAAGTGCTCGTAAGCGACCAACAGTTGTTTGAGCAGGTTCACTCGCTGGTCAGTACGATGGCGCCGGGGCGAAACCATCTTGTACAATGCCATGGATCGGAAGGAGATCTATTCGACCGATTCGGCATTGGCAGGCAAGCCGAGCAGGCGCTCTCCCGTAAGATTCAGCTTGCAAGCGGCGGATATATTGTTTGGGATCAGACGGAAGCGCTGACGGTTATCGACGTGAACACAGGTCGTTACATCGGCAGCGACAACCTCGAGGAAACGATGTACCGCACGAACGCTGAAGCGGCCGAACTAATTGCGAGGCTCCTTCGCATCCGCGATGCAGGCGGCATTATCATTATTGATTTTATCGATATGGAGAGCGAGACGAACCGCCAGCGCATCTCGCAGCAGATGGAGGCGCTGACGCGCATGGATCGAAGCAGATGTACGGTCGTTGGCTGGACAAGGCTTGGATTGCTGGAGATGACAAGGAAGCAGGCGCGAAACAATGGCCAGCGTTCAGCAGGGCATTCATGCATCCATTGCGGAGGCACCGGCAAATCGGCGTTCAATAGATGCTAACTTCGTACAAGCTAATAATTGTTAAGTTGAAAGGGCAGGCAATCGAGCTTGCCTTTTTTATTTTACTTAAGATTAGGTATGCTGCTTCTCTAGTTGTTTGTTGTTGTCGAAAATACAGATTTTATGTAGACTATTCCATTAAATCATAGTATTCTTATATGAATTATTAATATTACAAGGTTTACGGATGCATCAAAGAAAATATTCGACTTGTACGGACGGATGAACGCAGCCCAGAATCCGGATATTCCTTAGTCAAGAAGGAGAGACGGAATAATGAACGCACTCTATATTCAGCAAAAAATTGCCCACAAACGCCTTAGCTCTCGCCTTACATCGATTAGAGATTGGTTGGACAGCCGAATCGCCGTCAAGATCGCCTTTTTTCTTCTTGCGCTTCTGATTCTCGTATGCGCTGTGTTCGCAAGCGCAGGCTATTATATTCACCGAAATACGGAGAAGGCACTGCTGAAACAATTCGAGTTTCGGTTGCGGACGAATATATTGATTGCATCAGATCGTGTGCAGGCTGTGCCGGGACATGGAGGGGAATTGAAAGGCCCTCAATCTGAAGCATATAACGAAATGCAGCGAGCTCTCGAGACAATCCGGACACAGTATGATTTGGAAAGCGTATTTATTTTATCTGAAGACAACAAGACGGGACGCGTCATTGTATCGACCGATCCAGAGGCAAAATACGGTGATAAGCATTTGTTCAGTTCCGAAATGGCGGAATCGTTCGACATGGCTAAGACAACCATGACGGGCATATATGAGGATTCATATGGCGTTCACCAATCGGTATATGTTCCGGTGCGCAATGGCAACGATGATATATACGGCATTCTAGGCCTTAATTTGGATGCCTCGGCAATTAAGAAAAGCGCGAATTTTATTTTATGGACGACATCGATGCTGTCTGTTGGGCTGCTGCTGCTAGGCGGTTTCATCACATTTCGAATGAGCAGGGTGATCACAAGGCCGTTGAAGGAATTGATGTCGGAAGCTGAGACGATCGCACAAGGAGATTTGACCCATTCATTTATTAGCAGCCGAAAGGATGAATTCGGGGTTCTGGGGCAAACCTTCGCTCATATGACAGCTAGTTTACGAATGTTGATCCAGCAAATATTCAGCGCATCCGACGGGGTTTCCTCGACGAGCAGGAGTCTCGATAAGACGGCAGGCGACTTGAGCGCCGGTTCCCGGCAGGCTGCCGCTTCGATCAACAGCATGAGTGCCGCCATTAACGAGACAGTGGATGCCATTGGAAACAGTTCAAGCTCTATTAAAGCGATAGAAGGCAAGCTGACGAGTGCAGCTGTGGAGATGAGAGAGATGCAGCAGATGGCCAAACAGGTGAGAGAGACGTCTACGGACGGGCAGAGCCTCGCGGAGCAGACGGTCGAGCAGATGAACGTTATATCGGGATCGATGGAGCAATCGCTTGATGCGGCTGTCGAGCTGAGCGAGCGTTCTCTTGAAATAGGGAAAATCGTTGACGTCATTCGGGAAATTGCGGACCAAACGAATTTATTGTCATTGAACGCAACGATCGAAGCAGCGAGAGTCGGAGAGCAGGGCAAAGGTTTCGCCGTTGTAGCCGGCGAGGTGCGCAAGCTGGCCGAGCAATCGGCAGATGCGGCACTAGCGATCTCGAAGCTTATAAAACATACGCAAGCGGATAGCCAATCGGTAATGGAGGCCATAATGGCGGGTCATCAGGCTGTGAGGAATGGCCAACAGCGCCTTAAAGGAACATACGACAATTTCTCGCACATATTCGCGGGCATTTCCGAACTTTCATTACGCTCAGACAAGCTGCTGGAAGCGGTAGAGGAAATAACCGATTCGTTCGAGAAAATCACAGCTTCGGTAAGGCTAATTTCCTCCTCTGCCCAAGAACAGGCAACAGAGTCGAAGGTGGTTGCTTCAGCGGTGCAGCAACAGCATATTTCGGTAACAGAAATGACGGCATCAATCAGCAAGCTGGCGGAAATGGCAGAGCAGTTGGTAGAAGCCGTCCGTATTTTTAAAGTTTCAACATGATCATGGTTGAACAATTGTACTAGGCATGATACAATAATCGGGTGCATTCGCTATACCAATGGCGAATAAGCACAGGTACCGCTCTAATCAGGTTCATTAAGTGCAGGCGCACCTGCGCATGTCACCTGCTATCAGGCGAGTCTTCACTAATAAGGAGGTGCACCATCCATGTACGCAATTATTGAAACGGGCGGCAAGCAATACAAAGTTCAAGAGGGCGATGTTCTTTTCATCGAGAAACTCGAGGCTGGCGCAGGCGAAAGCATCACTTTCGATCGCGTTCTTGCCGTTTCCAAAGGCGACGCACTCGTTGCAGGAACGCCGGTTGTAGCCGGAGCATCGGTTTCTGCTAAAGTCGAGAAGCAAGGCCGCGGTAAAAAAATCATCGTTTACAAATACAAAGCGAAGAAAAACTACCGTCGTAAACAAGGCCACCGTCAACCGTACACGAAAGTGACGATTGAAAAAATCCAAGCGTAATCGGTTTGATCGATGATTACGGTCACAATCGTACGGAACGCCGCTGACCGCCGTATCGTATCGTTCGAAGTTTCCGGACATGCGGATTACAAGAAGCGCGGTAAAGACATTGTCTGTGCGGGCGTTTCTGCTGTTACCGTTGGGACGGTCAATGCGATAGAGGCAGTTGCTGGCGTAACGCTGCCGGCGTCGATGCGAGACGGTTTCGTGAGCTCGGCTATTCCGACTCAGGATGATTCGACCGTCGATGAACGGGTGCAGCTGTTGCTTGAAGGTATGGCGGTCATGATCGATTCGATACGGCAATCGTACGGGAAGTATGTTGCCATTCAAGAGCAATTCGTACAATAAAGGAGGGAAACCACCATGTTGAAATTGGATCTTCAGTTGTTCGCTTCCAAGAAGGGCGTAGGCTCGACGAAGAACGGACGTGACAGCCAATCGAAACGTCTGGGCGCTAAACGTGCAGACGGCCAACAGGTTACTGCGGGCAGCATTCTCTTCCGTCAACGCGGAACGAAAATTCACCCAGGTAACAACGTAGGTATCGGTAAAGACGACACGCTGTTCGCATTGGTCGAAGGCGTCGTTAAATTCGAACGTTGGGGCCGCGACCGTAAGAAAGTCAGCGTATACCCTGTTGCTGAAGCAGCTGCTGTTGCTGCAGCAGTCGAATAATATCGTTTCAACAAGTGCCCGGCCTGAAGTCACAGGCCGGGTTTTTCAGATTTAATGGTAAGATTCTATTTGTTTCAGCTTCAAGTTCGAGTTCAGGGAGTACGGTTTGTAGCACCGACAATCATCCGTACTATAATGCATATACCGCTCTACATATAAAGGTGGGTTTATCGCGAATGAATCGGATCGGTTCGGCAAAACTTTACTTGTCGGCTTCGCTGCTGCTCCCTATTGCTTGTCTGTTCATATGGGACGAGGCATGGTGGCCGATATTAACTTTCGTCGCGTGGTCCGTGATGGTGCTCGTTGTATGGATTCGACTCGAACAGAGCGAATATCGGAAGCGGCAGAGAACGATTGAACGTGCTATACAGAGCGCGTCGATTCGTACGCTGAACCATCATCGCCATGATTGGATGAATGATCTGCAGGTGCTGTACGGCTACATCCGGATGAACAAGCAAGAGCGAGCTGTTCAGTACGTGGAACGGATTCGAGATCGTATGGCGGCAGAGAGCCGAATTGCAAAGCTGGGCGTACCTGCACTTGTCATGTATCTGCAGTCGTTCCGTACGATGACGAGTTCGCTGCAGCTAATAGTGGACATCGACGGCGAGCTGGACATCGAGGAAATTCCGATCGATAAAGAGACTGTCGCAGTCGCAATTATCGATCTTATGAATATTTATCGAAGCGGCGTGAAGCCAAGCATCGGCGAACCTGCTCAGCTTACATTGCGGATGTCGCGGGACGACAAGGCGCTGCACATCGCCTTGTGCTATGATGGAGAATGGAATGACATCGATGGTTCGATGCACAAAATAAAACAGCGGCTGAAAAACTCGCCGCTGCAGCCAATCGGTTCGGAGCAGTCTCCTAGCGAGCTGCTTGTAAAGGCTGAACTGCGCGGCTGATCGGAGGCCAGAGCAACATGTTTGTAGATAAAACGAAGATATTTGTTAAAGGCGGCGACGGCGGTAACGGGATCGTATCGTACCGTCGCGAGCTGTACGTTCCGAACGGGGGACCGGCAGGCGGTGACGGAGGACGCGGCGGCAACGTTATTTTCCGCGTGGATGAGGGTCTTCGGACGCTCGTTGACTTCCGTTATCAGAAGCACTTCAAAGCGAAGCCTGGCGATCGGGGCAAAGTCAAAGGTATGCATGGCGCTAACGCGGAAGATATGATCGTTCGTGTCCCGCCAGGAACGGTTGTTGTCGATGATGATACGCAGGAAATTATTGCGGATATGACTCGGCAGGGGCAAGAGGTCGTTATCGCGCGCGGCGGACGCGGCGGACGCGGCAACATGCGTTTCGCGACAGCGAACAATCCGGCGCCGGACATTTCGGAGAATGGCGAAGAAGGCGAAGAGCGCTGGGTTGTGCTTGAGCTGAAGGTCATGGCGGACGTAGGACTCGTCGGCTTCCCTAGCGTCGGCAAGTCGACGCTGCTGTCGGTCGTATCGGGCGCGAAGCCGAAGATTGGCGCGTACCATTTTACGACGATTACACCGAATCTAGGTGTCGTTGACGTTGGCGACGGGCGTAACTTCGTGATGGCCGATTTGCCGGGTCTGATCGAAGGCGCAAGCGAAGGCGTTGGCTTAGGCCACGAGTTTCTGCGTCACGTCGAGCGGACGCGGATCATCATTCACGTCATTGACATGGCCGCAACGGAAGGCCGCGATCCATTCGATGATTGGATGAAGATCAACGCGGAGCTTCGTCAATACAATGAGAAGCTGAGCGATCGTCCGCAGATTATTGCTGCGAACAAAATGGACATGCCGGGAGCGGATGAGCAGCTCGAGTTGTTCAAGGAGCAGCTGGCGGAGGTCGAAGGCGGCGATAAGTATGAAATTATGCCGATGTCTTCGCTGACGCGCCAAGGCGTTCAAGAGCTGTTGTACCGTGCAGCGGATGTGCTGGAGACGGTGCCGGAGCAGCCGCTGATCGAAGAAGTGAGCGAGCTTGCCGAACGTAAGGTGTACAAGTTCGAGGAGCGCGATCAAATTAAGTTCCGCGTATTCCGCGAGGACGAAATTTTCGTCGTCGAGAGCGAAGGCATCGAGCGTCTGATGAGACGTACGAATTTGAACTCGTACGATGCAGTTATGCGTTTCGCGCGCATTCTGCGTAATCTCGGCGTTGATAAAGAATTGCGTAAGATCGGCGCGAAAGACGGCGATATTTGCCGCATCGGCCACTACCAATTCGAGTTCTTCGAAGGCACCGATTATATTTTCTAACCAAAGACCAAAGACGGGGCAACCCGTCTTTTTTATTTTTGTGGATTGTAACTTTACGCACCAACAACCAACTGCATTCAATCGAATGCACCTTCAATGGGCGGTGACAGTTGGGGACGTACGAACAAGTTGTGCGAACGATATAACGTATCTAGATTCATTCCAACAAAAGCTTTGCCGCTTCAGCGGCAAGTGCGGGCATACGTTCAGCATGATCAAGAAGCGTCCTTGTGAGGAGTCCAGAGGTAAAGGTTTCCGCAAGGAAACCACATCGGGAGCATACGCTTACGACCTTTGGGGCCCTCCCTTGCAGGGAGGGTTTGGGTGGGTAGAAAATCTTCAGTTAAGTTGCTTATTATTAAATATAAAATCGGGGTCATTAGGGGCAGCGTCCCTAATTGCCTATTGCCGTTACCTCCAAATTCACGTATAATGTCCGCTATAGGTGTACATTAGTCTTCGTCAGGAGGACGATGAATGACAGAGCGTTATTATGTCGTCCGGGAGGACTTATTACCGGAAGCGATCATCAAGACCATTCAAGTGAAGGACATGCTGAAGCGGGGCGAAGCGGCTACCGTTCACGAAGCTGTGGAACGAGTAGGGCTTAGCCGAAGCGCATTCTACAAATATAAGGATGGCGTATATCCGCTGAGTGAGCTGGATCGAGAGCGAATTGTGACGATTTCAATGGAATTGGAGCACCGCTCCGGCATTTTGTCCAAGGTGCTTAGTCTCGTGGCGGGAATCGAAGGCAATGTGCTGACGATCAATCAGAGCATTCCGCTGCAAGGGCTTGCCAATGTCGTCATATCCGTCGATACTTCTTATATGACAGAAGAATTGACAGAGATGCTCGAGAGGATTCGCCGGCTGGATGGCGTCCGCAAAGCCTCGGTCATCGGGCAAGGGTGAGGGAAACTTTACCGACGTCTTCCGAAGATGAGCGATCTTTTGAAGATCAGAGCAGCTTCGTTAGCATGAGGTAGGGGTTATCCCCAATAAGAATTTGTTTTTTTTCGTATATTCGAGAACTTTTATAAATTTTTATGAGGAAATTCAACGGTTGATGGAGGTAACGCATGAAACCAGTAAAAGTAGGTTTGCTTGGACTCGGGACGGTTGGAACAGGCGTTGTACGTATCGTAGAGGGTCACCAGGAAGATTTGAAGAGTCAAGTAGGTTCGTCGATTGTAATTGAGAAAGTACTTGTGCAAAATAAATCGAAACAGCGTGCGCTGCATATCGATGCAAATAAAATGACAGAAGATCCATGGGACATTATCCGTGATCCTGAGATCGATGTCGTTGTTGAAGTAATGGGCGGCATTGCGGATACGAAGCAATACATTCTCGAAGCGCTGTCGCGCGGGAAGCATGTTGTAACGGCCAACAAAGATTTGATGGCGTTGCACGGGCCAGAAATTATTGCAGCGGCTCGCGAAAACCAATGCGACGTTCTGTACGAAGCGAGCGTTGCCGGCGGCATTCCGATTATTCGTACGCTGATCGAAGGTTTCTCTTCGGACCGGATCACGAAGATTATGGGTATCGTTAACGGCACGACGAACTATATTTTGACGAAGATGAGCAAGGAAGGCGCATCCTATGATGATGTGCTGAAAGAAGCGCAGCAGCTCGGTTATGCAGAATCGGACCCGACTTCCGACGTAGAAGGCCTGGATGCGGCTCGCAAAATGACGATTTTGTCGACGCTTGGCTTCCGCGCTAACGTAGCCCTTGAAGATGTCAGCGTGAAAGGGATCTCATCCGTCAGCCAAGAGGATATCGCATACGCGAAACGTCTTGGCTATGAGTTGAAGCTGCTCGGCATCGCTGAGCGCCAGGACGACTATATTAGCGTCAGCGTGCAGCCGACAATGGTCAAGCTCAGTCACCCGATCGCATCGGTTAATGGCGTATTCAACGCAGTTTATGTATACGGTGAAGCTGTAGGCGAAACGATGTTCTATGGCGCAGGCGCAGGCGAACTGCCGACAGCAACATCTGTCGTAGCGGACTTGGTCGCTGTCGTGAAGAACTTGAAGCTTGGCGTGAACGGTAAGCAAGGCGTTATGGCGTACAAGGAGAAGAAGCTCAAGACTGACGAGCAGATCTCGTCCAAATATTTCCTGCTGCTTCATGTCGAAGATCGTGCCGGTGTATTGGCGCGAATTACACAAGTGTTCGCAGAGCATGAAGTAAGCTTGCAATCGGTGCTTCAACAGCCGAATCCGCATAACCCGGAAGCTGAAATTATTGTCATTACTCATGATGCGAATAAAGCTTCAATGAATAAAGTGCTGGGCGCCTTCCAATCGCTCGATGTGATTCGGCAAGTGAAGAGCGTTTACCGCGTCGAAGGCTAGAACGCAGGCGAATTTTACAACCGGGCGTTGCCAATTGGCGGCGTGCCGGTTTTTTATTTAATCCAATGCTGTTAGACAGGCTGAAAAGAGGGGAAACATGTACGGATCACGGATTCTCGTTAAAGTTCCGGCAAGCACGGCTAATCTAGGACCGGGCTTTGATACACTAGGGATGGCGCTATCATTGTTTGAATGGATTGAGATGCAGGCTGCAAGCGAAACGACCATTACGGCGTATGGTAAAGGGATGCAGGATATCCCTGGCGATAAATCTAACCTGATTTATAAAGTAGCACAGCTTGTGTTCGAAGAGGCTGGCGTCTCCGTACCCGAATTGTCGATCTCGCTGTATTGCGACATTCCGCTCACGCGTGGTCTTGGCAGCAGTGCATCGGCAATTATCGGCGCGCTGGTAGCCGCAAATGCGCTTATCGGCTCGCCGCTTAGCGATGATAAGCTGTTCCAGATTGCTACGAAGCTTGAAGGTCATCCTGATAACGTTGGTGCCTCTATGTTTGGTGGCATCGTCGTTTCGGCATGGGATGGCGACAAGGCAGACTATGTACGAATAGAGCCGCATCCTGCCTTGGAGACACTAGTTGTTATCCCGTCGTTCCAGTTGTCGACGGAGAAAGCGCGTCATGCGCTGCCCAAGACGCTCAGCATGTCTGACGCTGTATTTAACGTTGGACGCAGCTCGCTGCTTGTAGCGGCACTTAGCGCCGGACGTCTCGATCTGATCCGCACAGCGATGCGCGATCGTCTGCATCAGCCGTACCGTGCACCATTGATTCCAGGCATGAGCACCATTCTCGAGCAGGCTTGCGAGCATGGCGCGCTTGGCGCTGCACTCAGCGGTGCAGGCCCGACGATTATTACGTTCGTCGACGCTGGCAGCAGCGAGAGCAGCAAGGCAGGGCTGGAACGGTTCCTGCTTGATACGCTTGCGGCAGAAGGCATTGAAGCGGAGACGATGTGGCTTGCGCCTTATAAGCACGGCGCAGTGTGGACGAAACTTGAAGAGCATGACACGACTCCGCTGATGGATCGGATTCGAAACGAGGTGCGTGCATAATGAAGGTAGCCGTATTGACGAAAGGCTCGACCTCGGATGATGCAGCTCGCTATATTCTGGACGGGATTGATGGGGTCGAATTCGATTATCATCGTCTCATTGCGGATGTTTTCGCTAGTACGGCTGATGGCATCGCGGATTACAGTGTTATTCCGATCGAGAATACAATTGATGGGTCGGTGAGTCTGCATACCGACATGTTGATCGATGATGTGGATCTGCCTATTCAAGCGGAGTGGGTATATCCATCCATTCAGAATCTTGTCGGACGTCTGTCGGAGCTCGACCGTACATCGAATGGCGAGCTTGACTATAGCCGTATTGTAAAGGTTATGAGTCATCCTGTTGCAATGGCGCAGTGCCGCCAGTTTCTGAAGAAGCATATTCCGCATGCCGAACTCGAGCATGTTGGCAGCACGTCGGAAGCGATCCGTATCGTACGCGATAATCCTGGACTTGGCTGGGCGGCGATCGGTCAAATAACAGCTGCGCACTACAACGGGCTTGATGTGCTGCAAGAAGCTGTAACGGATCACGACAACAACTACACGCGTTTTCTGCTTGTTGGACCGGAGCCGCTGAAGGGCAAAACATCGGACAAGCATAAGACGACGATTATCGTACAGAGCCAAGAGGACTATCCAGGCGGTCTGCACCAAGTGTTGTCGGCATTGGCTTGGCGGAGGATCAATATGTCGCGCATTGAGTCGCGGCCGACGAAGAAGAAGTTGGGCACTTATTACTTCCTGATCGATATCGACATGTCGTTGGAATCGATCCTGCTGCAATCGGCTATTGCAGAGATTGAGGCGATCGGCTTCCAGGTCCGGGTAATGGGTACCTATCCAAGCTTCTCTTACCAAGCGCCTTCGAATAACAAGTAAGCTCTTAAGCTAAGCTCTTTCGGCGATTTGCCGGAGGAGCTTTTTTGTGCAGATGAACGAGACGAGCAGGGGATACATGCAAATTTTTTTCTAACGGACGGGGACATCGGCCTATGACGCGCATAGGATGTAATGATTGGTGGGCGAATGTCTCGCGCCGCTCGCACTATAGTCCGTGAATGGAGGTTTGCGGGGAGTGAAAATCCATATTGTCAAAAGCGGCGATACGCTTTTCTGGCTCGCACAAAAATATGGCGTATCCGTTGAGGAAATCGTAAAGCTGAATCCTAGCATTACAAATCCAGACGCCATCGAAGTTGGGATGAAAGTGAAAATCCCATCTAACCCGCATGGAGCACATGGCTCGAATGGCTCGCACGCAGGTGAAGGCATCATGCATCAGCATGTTGTTAAGCAAGGAGATACGTTGTGGAAGCTGTCGAAGGCTTGGGGTATTCCGCTTAACGACTTGATCAAGGCGAATCCACAGCTCAAAAATCCGAATGTTCTGCTGACTGGCGATATCGTGAACATTCCGAAATCGCATGTGCATGCGGAGAGCATCGTGAATCAGATGAATGCACAAGGAACAGAGGCGCATCACAACAGCAATCACTTCAGTCCGTCGTCGATCAAGAACAGCGTACAGGGCTTGGCAGGTAAAATTCCGACGGGCATTATTCCTGGCAAAAAGAATACCGGCAAGGTGCCGACTGCTCCGATCACGAAGACGCCGACTGGACCGATTGCAGAAGCATTGCCAGAAGCGCCAGTGACGCTGCCGGCTCCTGCTCCTGCTCCAGCGCCGATCGTTGTTGAGAAGCCAGTGCCGAAGCCGTATCCTGTTCATGTTGAGTATCATCAGCAGAACGTACATCTCTTCCAGCAATGCGGCATTCCCGCTGTAGAAGCGGGTGCTGTGTACGGTGTGCCGCATATGCCGGAACAAGTGTCGCCAGTCCATATTGGTCCAGAACATTATGGCTATGGCTCGCCGCTCGTATCGCCAGCGAATATTGGCCCAGAGCACCATGGCTATGGCTCGCCGCTCGTATCGCCAACGAATATCGGCCCTGAGCATTATGGCTATGGCTCGCCGCTCGTATCGCCAGCGAATGTTGGCTCAGAGCACCACGGCTACGGCTCGCCGCTCGTATCGCCTGCGAACCTTGGACCTGAGCACTACGGCTATGGCTCGCCGATTGTATCGCCAGCGAATATTGGTCCCGAGCAACAAGGCTATGGCTCTCCGCTCGTATCGCCAGCGAATATCGGCCCAGAGCACCATGGCTATGGCTCGCCGCTCGTATCGCCAGCGAATGTTGGCCCAGAGCAATATGGCTATGGTTCGCCGCTCGTATCGCCAGCGAATGTTGGCCCAGAGCAATATGGCTATGGTTCACCGCTTGTATCGCCAGCGAATGTTGGCCCAGAACAATATGGCTATGGTTCGCCGCTCGTATCGCCAGCGAATGTTGGCCCTGAGCTTCATGGTTATGGCGCTCCTGTTGTGTCACCAACAAACCTCGAGCATTATGGCTATGGTGTGCCGACAGTATCGCCTGCGGGCACGGGAGACTATTACGGCTACGGCTCGCCTAGCGCAGTTGATCCATTCGCAGCAGGGCAATCGCAATGGCCTTATGGCGCGTATCCGACTTGGCCTGTACAACAAGCTGCTAATGATAAGGATTGCGGCTGCAACAAACGCCAGGAAGTAGGCGGAGAAGAGTCATTGGAATCCGACACGATTAAAGTTAACCAAGCGGCAGGCAGCAGCAAATCGGTTAAGCGGAATGCTCCGCGCAAACCGGTTAAGAAAGTGGCAGTCCGCAGCGTTTCGTCGCGGCCGGCTGAACGCAAACGCTCAAGCAAGCCGTGGATCAATAATTAACGCAATGGAGGCAGCGATCGCCTGCGAAAGCAGTGCTCGCTGTCTCTTTTTGCATACGTGTGAATATTTCCCTTGCATTAAGCCACAATAACGGAAAACAGGGATGTAAGGGGATATTCGCCATGAGGGCATTCAGCCTATGGAAACAGCTCAAACGTAAGCTTCGCCGCAATGGCCGCCCGGTGTGGACGCTGGGAAGCATGCTGGTTCTCGTCATCTATGGCGCGAGCGCAAGTGCAATTCCAACGGCATTAGCAAGCGATAACCAATACTTTGTCGATCCAGGTTCAGTTCGCTCCTCCTATAACGGAAGCGTTCAATCCGCTAATCAGAAAATGCAGCTTGAGAAAGCCATCACGTCGATCAAACAGCCAATGTTCGTTCGTATCCATCGCACCTACCTGTGCGGGGAGGAATATCGCTCGCTGGGCATGCTTCCCGTCGATCGGGCGCTGAAGGCTGCGAAGAGGAAGGCCGTTTCTTTCGTCCGCTTAAATTCGTCGCCTGCTGCGATTCCTTCGCTAGTGCTGGAAGAACGGGTAAGCGACTTATCAGAGGCGTGCAAGCAACGCGCTGTATTCGGCGTTGATCGCGCCGGTAGATTGACGCTGTATGACGGACCGCCGAAAAAGGAGAAGGTCGTACGAACCTTCTACCAGCTTGATGTCAACTTCATGGAGAGCAGCTTGCCTGAAGAAGAGATCAAACGGCTGACCAACGGCATTCGCATCGAGGACAAAGAAACGTACTACAGCATTCTCTCATCGTTCAGCGACTTCGCGCTGGACGCTTCCCGCCAGACGATGACCCCATAATCGCACAGCCTAAGCTCCTGTCGTCAAGACAGGGGCTTTTTATTTGCGCATATAAAAAAACGCCCGCCTATTCAGCGAACGATCAACGATTGACGATATAAGATACAATGAAGGTCACAGCCAGCACGATAATCGCGGCATAGAAGAAATAGCCGAACCAGCGGACTGGCCCTGGCATCGATTTCAATTCCGCCTTCTTATTCGGCACGCCCATAATATTCTGATAATGCGATGTTACATCATTAAACACAGGCACATCCGCTCCAGCGTTCGTATCATTGTTATCATGATGCGTATATGTATGCGAATGTGAATGATTCGAGTTTGAGTGGTCATGATTGTCCATAGTACGCACCTCTCTCTCTCTAATTTTCCTAAATTATACAGCATAAAGTGTATACGAGTCCACGCCACAAACTAACAATGATCCGCACTTTGATTTGCACTTATCCAGTAAAATGGTTGTGGTCGTCCATATGAAATAGACGACCAAACCAAGTTCCCATCCCAGACACGGCGCGGGGGGATGTCATTTGAAATATGCGAATTAGGAGTCCACGCAGTGGACGATGCTCTGCGCAGCGCGGAATCCAAGGCAACGAAGTGGACAAATGATTCTGGAGAAGCGCTAGCGTTCGCCTTTGTCACTCGGATTGTTACAATATCTGAATTTATAAAATCAGAACAATCCGAGGACAACAGCGATCGGAAGAATATTTGTCCACGGAGTGGCTTCTTCAGATGAAGCATCACTTAGCAATTGTTCACGGAGTGGCCCTATGAGCATAATGATTTCTAAAGACAATTCCCCCGCGAAGTGTCTCACAGTAGAAACGCGCGTTCTCATCTCGCGGATATTTTGCTATAATGGGAGGAAGCTTCCGTTAATTGCAGGTGCGTAAGGGAGAGGACGAATTTGCGTGTGCTTGGCATAGATCCCGGGATTGCGATTGTGGGATTCGGATTTGTAGATAAGGACGGACATAAGCTCACGCCTGTGCAATACGGATCGATTGAGACGAAGGCAGGAACGCCGCAGGAGACGCGCCTTATACAGGTGTATGAATCGGCAGGAGCGCTGATGGACAAATACAAGCCGGACGAAGTTGCGGTCGAGAAGTTGTTTTTCAACCGCAACGTGACGACGGCTTTTGCTGTTGGTCAGGCACGTGGGGTTATTATATTAGCGGCAGCGCAGCGCGGACTTCCCGTTGCGGAATATACGCCGCTGCAGGTCAAACAGGCCGTTGTCGGATACGGCAAGGCAGAGAAGAGGCAGGTACAGGAGATGGTCCGCATGTTCTTGAAGCTGAGCGCGGTACCGAAGCCTGACGACGTGGCCGATGCGCTTGCCGTTGCGATTTGTCATGCGCATTCCGTCGTGCTGACGAACAAATTGAACGGGGTGCCGAAATTATGATCGATTTTCTGAAAGGTCCGGTCGTCCATTGGGAGTCGGAATACGTTGTGCTCGATGTGCGTGATGTAGGTTATCGGGTATTCACGCCTAATCCGTATGCGTTTGCCCGGTCGAGCGAGCCGGTTACGGTGTTCATTCATCACCATGTACGCGAGGATGCGATTCAGCTGTTCGGCTTCTCATCGCGCGACGAGCAGACGATGTTTCGCAAGCTGCTGGAGGTGTCGGGAATTGGCCCGCGCGTAGCGCTCGGCGTATTGGCTGGCGGCAAGCCGGAAGCCATTGTGGCGGCCATTCAACAAGAGAACGTCAACTTCTTGACCAAGCTGCCTGGCATCGGCAAGAAGACGGCGCAGCGCATGATTCTTGATTTGAAGGATAAGCTCGGCAATGCACCGCTCGCGTTCGGCGCGGATGCGGAGGAGAGCTCGCCATCCGATCAGAAGGTCGGCGCATGGGCGGAAGCTCGCGAGGCGCTGGAGGCGCTTGGTTATACGGGTGCAGAGCTGAACAAAGCCTATGAAGGCCTGCGCGAGTCGATTAAGCCGGACGAGTCGGTCGATTCGCTTATGAAGCGAGCGTTGCAGCAGCTGTTTAAAGGGTAATGGTAAGCGGAAGGAGGAATGACCCATGGATGATGATCGTATCATATCCGCTAACTTAATGATGGATGAACAAGCTGTTGAATTGAGTCTTCGTCCCCGCTATTTGGCTGAATATATTGGTCAGACCAGCGTTAAGGAAAACTTGAAGGTATTCATCGAAGCAGCGAAGCTTCGCAAGGAAGCGCTTGATCATGTGCTGCTGTATGGTCCGCCGGGCCTTGGCAAAACGACGCTGTCGAACATTATCGCCAACGAGCTAGGGGTTAACCTAAGAACGACGTCGGGACCTGCTATCGAGCGCCCCGGCGATCTCGCCGCGCTGCTGACGAATTTGCAGGAAGGCGACGTCCTGTTCATCGACGAGATTCATCGGCTCAATCGGTCGGTCGAGGAAGTGCTGTATCCGGCGATGGAAGACTTCGCGCTCGATATTATGATCGGCAAAGGGCCAAGCGCCCGTTCTGTGCGGCTTGACCTGCCGCCTTTCACGCTGATCGGTGCCACGACGAGAGCTGGCTTGCTGTCTGCACCGCTTCGCGACCGCTTCGGCGTCGTCAGCAGGCTCGAATTTTATAAGACGGACGAGCTTGCTTTTATCGTATCGCGTGCCTCCGATATACTCGGCGTCAGTATTGTAGGGGAAGCGGCGACAGAGATCGCGCTCCGCTCACGCGGTACACCGCGTATCGCGAACCGTCTGCTGAAGCGGGTGCGCGACTTTGCTCAGGTGCGCGGCGACGGCATCATCACGCATGAGCTGGCGCGTTCTGCGCTCGAGCTGCTTCGCGTCGATCCGATGGGACTCGATGCGATCGATCACAAGATGCTTCGTGCCATGATCGAAGGGTTCCGCGGCGGCCCGGTGGGCCTCGATACGATCGCGGCAACGATCGGCGAAGAAAGTCAGACCATTGAAGATGTATACGAGCCTTACTTAATGCAGGTAGGCCTGCTGCAGCGGACGCCTCGCGGACGTGTTGCCACACCGCAGGCGTATCGTCATCTCGGCATACCGATTCCCGGCGATTCTTAAGAGGCAGTACACGCACATAAAGCAATCGCCTGGGACGGTGCACAGCATGCAAGAAGGAAGGAGTGCTTATTACAACGTGTCTGCTAAACGAACCAAAATGAAAAATCGTGTATTCGGCGTTATTGTATCAGCTGCGCTTCTATTGTCCGTCTCCGTGTGGCAGGAATCACCTTCAGTCGGTGCGGCAGTCCCTAAACTGGATAACATACGAGTCGCGCTATTCATTGAAGCATCAGCCGGAAAGTATCGATTGAATACAGCGACTGCGACTTTCACGTCAGCTGAGGGCCTTAAGATTGGCATGCGGACGGCTTCGGCTGTCGAGCCTTGGCTCACTGCAGGGAAGGATCCTGTACGATTCGCTTTCGACGATTATAAGGTTAAAGTAGTAGAAACAACTGATTTCAATACGGCGCAGTCGATCTCGAAGCGGGTACAAGCATTGGGCGGTTCGCCGTCCATTACAACCGTCTCGAAGAGCGGCAAGTCTTATTACGTTGTGTCGGAAGGCAGCTATAATACGGCTGCTGAAGCGAAGACGGCCATGGATAAATGGACGAAGGATGGCTCTGTTGCATCGCTGCTGGGGTCGCTCAAAGCATCGCTCACGGGTCCGCTTCATCTTGAAGGCGGCACATACGCAAGCGAAGCAGCTGCTCGCAGCGCTGTTCAACTGTTTAGCAGCGCAGGTATTGACGCTTATCCAGCTATGCGCAAGGCGGGTACATACAGTGTTATGGTTGGGGCTGCAGCTGATTCAGCGGCGCTGGCAACCATCAAGTCGAATGCAAGCAAGGTCGCAGGCGCTCCTGCGCTTCGCGAAGCAGACACAACTACGCCATACCTGCTGATTCGTGATGATAATACGATATCGGGCACTGCGAAGCAGACTTATCCATCCTATTCGTTCCCGGCAAGCGGCACGAAGGTATGGGTGTCGACGGATGGAAGCTCCGGCATTAAGCTGCAGGAGCGGGGCGGAAGGACTTACCGCGGTTCTATGGAGGTAAGCTCGTATAACGGCAAGATGGCGGTTATCAATGAGCTGCCGTTCGAGCAATATTTGTATTCCGTCGTTCCTTCTGAGATGCCCTCCACTTGGGCAAGCGAGGCGTTGAAGGCGCAGGCGGTAGCGGCACGCTCTTATGCGCTCTATCAAGGAATGGGCTTCGGGATTGCGCATGTGAATGATACGGAGCTCAGCCAAGTGTACAGCGGCATAGGCGCGGAGAAACAGACGACTACGGATGCCGTCAATGCGACGGCTGGCAAGGTTGCCATGTACAACGGCAAGCCGATTGAAGCGTTGTTCTCTTCGAATGCAGGCGGCCAAACCGCGGACGCGACTGAAATCTGGGGCAATGCGGTTCCTTATTTGAAGTCGGTTCCGAGTCCGGATCAGAATGCCGAGAAAGGCTTGATGCAGTGGTATCGGGTTGTTGTTCCGAGCGGGGCTGTCGGTTACATCCGCGAGGATCTGCTCAATGACACAGGGCGCAGGAATGCGGCTGGAGCTAAGGTGTTAACGACGAATACCGATGGCGTTAAAGTACGAGATAACCCGGTTGTTAATGACTCGATCGCGCTGGTCGATAAGCTGGCGAAAGGGACTCAGGTCGTCCTCATCGATCAATCCGTCGAATCGAACAAAATGTCATGGGTGCTCGGTCCGTATACATCAGAGGCGCTCCAGAAATCTTCGGGCTGGACGTCGGCGATTCGAACGCTTGAAGCGGACTATGGCGAATCGGGCCGCGTGATCGGCATGCGCATTAACGGATCGTCGCTATCTACGAAATCTCCGGTCAACTATCGGACGCTGATGGGCGGTCTGCCTAGCACGCGCTTCCAGATCGATGAGACGGCGCGTGTAGATATCGAAGGTGCGAATGGCGCAACGACCAAACGTCCAGAGCAGTCGGGATCTATGTATATCATGGGGGCAAACGGCAAGACGCTCGCATCCTCCAACTACTATGTACTGAGCGGAGACGGTACGATCCGCGCGGCAACGGTGGAGCCGAAGTTCCGTTTTGTCGGCTATGGCAATGGACACGGGGTTGGTCTATCGCAGTACGGTGCGCAAGGGCTGGCACAGCTTGGGTATGACTACATCTATATCATGCAATACTACTATAATGGAATTACGATCGAAGGACAGTAACAGACAAGCTGTTTATTGATCAGTTAGGACGGAAACGATGAACGTAGATTTATTTGATTTTGAACTGCCGGAAGAGCTCATTGCTCAGACGCCATTAGTAGAGCGGACGAGTTCTCGTCTTCTTACGCTGAACAAGCAGACAGGCGAGGTTGGTCACCGTAAATTCCTAGACATTGAGCAAATGCTGGGTGAAGGCGATTTGTTGATTCTGAACGATACGCGCGTGCTGCCTGCCCGGTTGATGGGCGTGAAGCAGGATACAGGCGCCAAGGTGGAGTTGCTGCTTCTTAAAGCGCTTGGCGATAATCGGTGGGAAACGCTCGCTAAGCCGGCGAAGCGGATGAAAGTCGGAACGGTGCTTGCATTCGGCAGCGAAGCAGACGGAAGCCCATTGCTCACAGCTGTTGTTGAAGAAGAGGGCGAGCATGGCGGCCGTATTGTACGCTTCGAATACGAGGGCATTTTCAACGAGCTGCTCGACCGATTGGGCGAGATGCCGCTTCCGCCTTACATCAAGGAGAAGCTGGAGGATCGCGAGCGTTATCAGACCGTATATGCCAAGCATGAAGGTTCGGCTGCGGCACCGACGGCAGGGCTTCATTTTACAGAAGAGCTGCTAGAGCGGCTGAAGCATAAAGGTGTCCGCATCGGATACATTACGCTGCATGTTGGCTTAGGCACGTTCCGTCCGATGAGCGTCGATACCGTCGAAGAGCATGTGATGCACAGCGAGTATTATGAACTGTCGGAAGAAACTGCACAGCAATTGAATGAAACCAAAGCGCGCGGCGGACGTATTGTAGCTGTGGGCACAACATCTGCTCGTACGCTCGAAAGCGTCGCACAGCGGTTCGAAGGTGAGCAAGTGCAGGCTTGCAGCGGTTGGACCGATATTTTCATCTTCCCGGGCTATTCGTTTAAGCTGGTGGATGCGCTGCTGACGAATTTTCACCTGCCGAAGTCAACGCTGGTCATGCTTGTTAGCGCAATAGCAGGACGCGAGCATATTATGGAAGCTTATCGACAAGCGGTAGAGCAGCGGTATCGGTTCTTCAGCTTCGGAGATGCCATGTTTATTTATTAAGATTAAGATAACGACTAACATATCATATAGTGGATACGGAAGAGGGACGTTCGTGGCAGCAGTTAAATACGAATTAATTAAAGTTTGCAAGCAGTCGGGTGCGCGCTTAGGCCGCGTGCATACGCCCCATGGCGTAATCGAAACGCCGACCTTTATGCCAGTAGGTACACAGGCGACCGTAAAGACGATGAGTCCGGAAGAATTGAAGTCGATGGATGCTCAGATCATTCTGAGCAACACCTACCATCTATTTATTCGTCCAGGCCATGAGATCGTGCGGCAAGCAGGCGGTCTGCATAAGTTTATGAACTGGGACCGGCCAATTCTGACGGACAGCGGCGGCTTCCAAGTGTTCAGCCTTTCCAACATGCGTAAGATTACCGAAGAGGGCGTTACGTTCCGTTCGCACTTGAACGGGGACAAGCTGTTCATTTCTCCAGAGGTAGCAATGGAAATTCAGAACGCGCTTGGTCCGGACATTATGATGGCGTTCGACGAGTGTCCGCCATACCCGGCTGATTACGAATATGTGAAGAATTCGCTCGAACGGACTACCCGTTGGGCGGAGCGCTGTCTGAAGGCGCATGCTCGTCCGGATGACCAAGCGTTGTTCGCGATTATTCAAGGCGGTATGTATGCGGATCTGCGCAAGCAGAGCGCAGAACAATTGACCGCTATGGATTTCCCAGGTTATGCTATTGGTGGTTTGAGCGTTGGAGAGTCCAAGCCTCTCATGTATGAGATGCTGGATGTCACTGTGCCGCTAATGCCAGCTGACAAACCTCGTTACTTGATGGGCGTCGGATCGCCAGATGCTCTACTTGAAGGCTCGATTCGCGGCATCGACATGTTCGATTGCGTATTGCCGACTCGTATCGCTCGGAATGGTACAACCATGACAAGCGAAGGGCGTCTTGTTATTCGCAATGCGAAGTTCCAAGACGATTTTGGCCCGCTCGATCCGAACTGCGACTGCTATACGTGCCGCAACTACTCTCGTGCGTACATCCGTCATCTAATCAAGGCCGACGAAACTTTCGGTATTCGATTGACGACGTACCATAACTTGCATTTCCTGATTAAGCTCATGAAGGATGTACGACAAGCGATTATGGATGACCGGCTGCTTGATTTCCGGGATGAATTTTTCGCGAAGTATGGTCTGAATGACAATGAAAGAGGATTTTAAAAAGGAGGAATTCGTATGTATCTAGCAGCAGAAGCCTCTAGTTCAGGCGGCGGTATTTGGGGTCTTGTACTCCCATTCGTTCTCATGTTCGCGGTATTTTATTTCCTACTACTGAGACCGCAGCAGCGTAAGACGAAAACGCGTAATGCGATGATGAACCAGCTGAAGAAGGGCGATAAAATCGCAACAATCGGCGGTTTGCATGGCACAATCGTTGAACTGAACAGCGATACGGTTGTATTGCGCGTCAATGATACGGTTAAGCTGACGTTCGAACGCAGCGCAATCAGCAGCGTACTGACGAGCGCGCCAGCTCCGTCGGAGAAGCTGGAGAAGGCGGATAAATCCGCTGAATAGTTCTCTGGAACGAGAAAAGGTTGAGCAGCTAATAGCGGCTCAACCTTTTTTGCGTGTAATCGTGAAGGGTAGAACCCTTCTGTTATTTGACTTCTTCTCTTGCGAACAAGCGGCTTGGCAATTGTTCGGGCAGACGAAGCACATTCATCTTCGCGAGCTTCAAACCTACTACGGAAGCGAACGTTGCAAGCATGAGTCCGCCGAACATATCGATCAGCCAATGGATGCCCAGATAGAAGATGGAGAAGATCGTTAACAGCGCGCAAGTGCAGACTAGAACCGCCCATTTCTTATTGCCTGACTTTACGGCGAGAATCGCAAGCGTGGTCGAGATCGACGTATGAAGGCTTGGGAAACAGTTGTTCAGACCGGACAGCGGACGATATTCCGTCTCGAATTTGGGAAATGCCTCTAACATAAGAAACTTTACATTCGAATCGTAAGACCAGACCTCGTTGATCGGGAAGAATAAGAAGAACGGTATCGCGATAAAGTAATTCAGCATGATGGCGTAACATGTTGCATAAAACATTTCCTTCGATTTGCTTCGATACGAGTACATTAAGATCGATGCGACAATAAGCGATTGAAGAACGACGACATATAAGAAAACAAGTCCAGTTGTTAAGGCTGTATTCTCGAAAGCATGCTGTAGATTAGCAACGAAACTGCCTTCAATGGATTTGAACCAATGCGTGAAGTTAGCGGAATAATCCATGTTTCGTTCGATGTGCATTTCACTCTTGTTCAGGAACAATATGGCAAGCAGAGCAACAAAGTGAATGAAATACTTCGGCGATGTAATCATATTTTTCAGAAAATCCAGCCCGACAGCAAACGGATTTCCAGCAACGCCATATGTAAGAAGCGCGGTGACGACAAGGACGGTGTATAACGTTACGCTCCCCATATTGTCAAACAAAACCATGCAGGATCCCCCTAATGAAGTAATGCAGCCAAGCCCAAAGTGCCTGCATTAGTATAACACAAAACAGGGGGACAATCGCAAACGTGATTTATTTCTTCAAATTAACGCCAATCATGCCGCCAATCGCGCCTGCTGGTATAACGACCGCAAGCAAATTCCATGTATGCGAGGAGAAGCCAGCATTAACGGAGAGGAAGCCAATCAGAATAATGATCAACGCGTAGAGAATGCCAAGTCCGCCGCCGAAGTACCAGCCTTTGCGGCCTGAACGTTTGCCAGAAGCGAAGCCGCCTGCGAAGGAAGCGCAGCCGTGTATGGTCATTGCATACATCGGCAGAGAGGTTTCCTGCATGCTGCTGAATTTCAGAATGAGCGATAGCAGCAATGCGCCGGCTCCTAGCCAAATACAAGCAGTCAGTGCGCCGCCCAGCATCGGTGAAGAGACGTTCACCTTGGATACATTTTTAATTGGATTCACGAGTGATGTACCCCCTCAATTGAAATAGTGAATGTCGAACAGTTCGTACGAATGATGACTTACTTCCACTGTATGGTTCTGTCCATTCATTTAGTACAAGCGCATGCCTGACTTTTACCGCATATCCACGAAATGCCTTGATAGAGGTATTATCAGTCGTCTTGCCATAAATTCGAATGCTGACAGAGGCATGACGGTACAGGGTGAAGGTGAGAATACTTCTACAAGTCGGATACAGCTTAAACAGCTTACAGCGAAGAGGAGGGCGTTAAGTGTGGAAGCGGCAGAATTCGGGAGCTTATTCCTTCGAACGGTTCTGATTTACTTCGTTGTTTTTATTGTCATGCGCTTAATGGGCAAGCGTGAAATCGGCAAAATGTCGGTGCTTGACCTTGTCATCTCCTTCATGATTGCCGAGATTGCGGTCATTGTCATTGAAGATACGGAGCGCTCGATGTGGCATGGGGTATATCCAATGGCGCTGCTCATGCTGCTGCAAATTGCGATATCCTACATTACGATGAAGAACCGCAAGCTTCGGCTGTTGTTTGATGGCAAGCCGAGCATCATTGTTCAGAACGGAGAACTGGATCGACATGTCATGCATAGCGGACGTTACAACTTAGACGATCTCATGCTGCAGCTTCGAGAGAACGGTATCAGCTCCGTTAGCGAGGTAGAGTTTGCCATCCTTGAGACGAGCGGCAAGCTGTCCGTTATTAAGAAAGAACAGGATCGATCGTCGGCCGCTTCTATATTCAAGGACAAGCCGCAGGAATCGAAGGACCCGATCTTTCCAAACCGATATCGATTTGAGATGCTCCCCGTTCCGCTCATTATGGACGGCAAGGTTCAAGATGATAATTTGACGAAGATGGAGAAGACACGTTTCTGGCTCAAAAATGAATTGCAGCAGCAAGGCGTGAACGACTTCAAGGAAGTATTCTTCTGCACGATCGATCATCGCGGCAGATGGTATGTGGACACGAAGCGCAGTCGTTAACAGCTATGCGCCTCTATTTGAAAAAGCGGCCAATGATCGGTAATCGTACAGCGTCATAACGATCGACGATACCTGTCAGCAACATGATGATGAGATAAAGCACAATGCCGCCAATGGATGCGAGCATGAGATTGAGTGCTTCATGCGGCAGCCAAGCGCCTTTCATGAGCCATAGGGCGAAGGCGCCCATAATGGTCATTGCTGTTCCGACCTTTACAAAATCTAATAATTTGATCCGATAGCCGACGAAACGGGCAACGCTCCATCCATGCAGTGCGGTTACGATCACGATATTGATGCAAATGGCAATCGCAGCGCCATAAATACCAAGCTGAGGGTTCGATGCCAGCTGAATGATAAGCACAAGCTTAATGCCGGCACCGATGAAAGTATTCATTAGTGCCGTCCCTGGTTTCTCCAACGCTTGGAGTGCGGCTTGAAGCGGTCCTTGCAAATAAATGAACATGCCGAAAGGGGCAATAAGACGCAGAAGCGGCGCAATGTCGGCATGGTTATAAATGAGTCTGCATAGCGGTTCAGCGAAAAGTGTCATGACCACAACGAATGGTGCGCCTGTCACAAGGGATAACCGCAGCGACTGATGCATGCGGCGGTGAATAAGCTCGCGATCTCCTCTAGCCGCAGCTTCCGATAATGTCGGGATCAACGAAATCGATAAGGAATAGGTAAGCGCGGTAGGCAGCAGCACGAGCGGGACAATCATCCCTTGCAGAGCGCCGTATTGCGAAGTTGCTGCACCGATCGCAATGCCCGCCGCAGCGAGACTTCGATTCGTAAAGATCGTCTCCAGCAAGTATGACAGCGATCCGACCAGCCGGCTGCCCGTCACCGGTACGGACAAATGCATCAATCGGCGAAGGACAGGAGGTTCGGCAGGACGGCGTTTATATAAAGAAGGAACGGTTGTGTCCGGTGCCTGTTCAATCGGATCTGGTTGTCGCCTGCGGTCTCGATGATAGTGATAAAGCGTAACGACAAGCCCCGCGATTTCGCCGGCAACGGTTCCGAGCATCGCGCCTGCTGCAGCCCATTGCAATCCGTAAGGAAGCAGTGCCCCCGCAAGCATGAGCTGGAAGATGATGCGGATAATGGTTTCTGTCACTTGTGAAGCTGCTGTAGGGATCATGTTATGTTTGCCTTGGAAATAAGCGCGGTAAATCGACGAAACGCCAATAATCGTAACCAGCGGCGTCATACATAGAAACGTTTGATAAACCCTTGCATCGGGCAAAATATTCGTAGCTATCATAGGTGCGAATAAAACAAGCAGCGCAGTGAGCGATAAGGACAGTGTAACCGTCAATGTCATGGCGGTACGGAATATCGTCTTGACTCGCCGCGTATCGCCGAGCGATTCGGCTTCCGCGATCCACTTCGCTACAGCAAGCGGGATGCCACCGACGACAATCGTCAGCATGACCGATAGGAACGGATAGCCCAGTTGGTAAATGCCAACACCCTCTGCTCCCATAATGCGCGGCAGGACGATGCGTGGAACGAAGCCCAGCAGTCGATTGATAACGCCTGCCAGCAGCAATATCAAGGCGCCTTTGATGAACGATTGTTTCGTCACATGCTTCCCTCTTTTCAAATAGTAAAACTTCTCCTTGTGATACAAGCCTATATTCATCCTTATGCAGACAGCGAATAGCGCATGTCCAATCGGTTTTCAACCCAATAAGAAATTATAGATTGCCAGGCTTACATAATCTTCGAATGAGTGCGAAGCAGGTTTCTCATATTTGCCAGAAGGATATTGCATGCATAAGGGCGAATACAAAGGTGTTGCCCATCAAGGGATAAGCTATTGCGGCAATGGAGAGGAAGAGCGGGCGATGACCGATGAAGAATTCGATGAAATGGTGCAAACGCTGTGCGAGAGCAAGGCGGCGGAATTTCGGCTGATCGGCTACGAGCACGTTGAGGCAGAGGAAGTTTGGGCTTGTGTGAGCGGCAAGTACAGCAAGAGCGGTGTACCTGCGCTGCACACGGTTGTGAACGACATTTTGTCGCTGAAGGCGACGACATTCATGAATCAGATGACGTTGAACGCTTACCGAGGCAGCCGTTTCTGATATAGAAACGGTCTTTTTTTTGACTGCATTTTACCTCCTCGGTATAATAGGACTATTGTGAATATAAGGGGGATCATTCGTCTATGAAAGGCAGCAGCAGGTTGGTAGCCTTCCTGGGTATTATCGTCATTATGGCAGGCGTTTTCGCTTGGACAACCCCAGGGCTGGTCAAGGACATCAAGTTAGGTTTGGACTTGAAAGGCGGATTCGAGGTTTTGTATGAGGCATCACCGCTTGAAGGCGGCGTAGAGGTAACGCAGGAGTCGTTGAAGCAAACGGCGAAGAGCCTCGAAGAACGGATCGACTCGAAAGGCATTACAGAGCCTGAGATTACGACAGAAGGCAGCAACCGGATTCGCGTGAAGCTGGCTGGCGTAACGAACGAAGACGAAGTGCGCGACATGCTTAAGAAGCCTGTCAACCTGACGTTCCGTAATCCGCAAGGCGAGACGGTACTGACGGGTACGGACTTTGTACAGAACGGTGCAGACGTCGTTCGGGACGAGCTGGGTAACCCTATGATTACGATCAAACTGAAAGATGCAAAGAAATTCGAAGATGTAACGACGAAACTCATTGGACAGAAGATGTCGATCTATCTGGATGACACGATGCTGTCCGATCCAATGGTTAACTATGCGATTCCTGGCGGTACTGCACAAATCAGCGGCAACTACACGCTGGAAGAAGCAAAGAAACTCCGGGATACGATTAACCTCGGCGCCCTTCCGCTTAAGCTGACGGAGAAGTACACGCAGAGCGTAGGCGCAAAGCTCGGTGAGCAGTCGCTCCATCAAACGGTTGAAGCAGGCATTATCGGTTCGGCGATCGTTCTCGTATTCCTGATCATTTTGTTCCGTGTACCTGGTGTTGTTGCCGGCATTACAGTCATCTCGTATGTCTGGCTGCTCCTTCTCGTATTCAAGCTGATGAACGCAACGCTTACCCTGCCGGGTATCGCCGCATTCGTGCTTGGTGTTGGTATGGCAGTAGACGCTAACATCATTATGTACGAACGGATTAAAGAAGAAATTCGCAGCGGCAAGAGCTTGCTGTCCTCGCTCAAAGCAGGTTCCAAAAACTCGCTGCGTACGATTATGGACGCGAATATCACAAACATTATCGCAAGCGTCGTGCTGTATGTCATCGGTAACGGTGCGATTCGCGGCTTTGCGCTTACAATGATCTTCAGTATTCTCGTAAGTATCGTTACGAACATCTTCTTTTCCCGGTTCCTTATTCACCTGCTCATTCGGAGCAACAAGTTCAAGAAACCAAGCTACTACGGCGTGAAGGAGGAAGAAATCCGTGCACTATAACGAGAAGTTTCATACCAAAATCCGTTTTGACTTCATTAAGCATCAGAAGAAATTTTTCGGTGCATCGATTGCACTTGTCGTTATCGGGATTCTATCTCTGATTTTCTTCCAAATGAACTTTGGTGTCGACTTTAAAGCCGGTACGAACATGGATATCGAAGTCGGCAAAACCATTACGCAAGCTGATGCGAAGGCTGAGTTGACTAAGCTGGGCTACGAGGATGTAGATACGACGGTTGGCGGCTCGAACAACTCGCGAATCTCCGTTCGTTTTGATGACGTACTGGAGCAAGCGAAGGTAACGGAGATCATGACAGGTCTCAAAGCCACATATGGCGACCAAGTATCGGCAGAGACGAACGTCGTGTCCCCGGATATGGCGCAGGAGCTCGGCAAGAAAACGATCTATGCGATCATTATCGCCAGCATCGCCATTATGCTCTACGTGATGATTCGCTTCGAATGGCGTTTCGCGCTTGCGGCTAACATTGCGATTCTGTATGACGCTTTCGTCGTTATTGCTTTGTTCTCGATCTTCCAGCTGGAAGTTAACTTGCCGTTTATCGCGGCTGTTCTGACGACAATCGGTTATTCGATCAACGATAAAATCGTTATCTTCGACCGTATTCGCGAGAACCTGCGTTTCAGCAAGCAGAAAAATAAAGAGCAGCTCGCTGAGCTTGTAAACGCGAGCTTGTGGCAGACGATGGCACGTAACGTCTATACCGTACTTACGGTATTGATCGTGGCTGCCTGCCTTTACCTGTTCGGCAGCGAATCGATCAAGCTGTTCGCTCTGGCGAAGCTGATCGGTCTGGCGAGCGGCGCTTACTCTTCTGTCTGCATCGCAAGCCCGCTGTGGCTGATGCTTCGCGGCGATGGCAAGAAGCAAAGCAAAACAGTCAAGACGCCTGCTGCATCGTAAGAGGGGAATTACATGAGCGCTAATCAATTATCGGACAAGCGATTCTCTGCCATGCGCGCAGGGATATGGGGTAATGGAGCATTGGCGCTTGGCAAGGCGGCTTGCGCGCTTCTGTCAGGAAGCACGGCATTAATGGCGGATTCGATTCGATCGATCGCCAACGGCGCTGAATCGTTAGCGTACAGCTACCACATCGATGAGCGCAGCACGACCCGAATGAAAAATCCAGAGAGCAGCGGCGCGGCCGCGGTTATAATCGTGTCAGCGATAACGCTGCTCCTTGGCGTCGAGATCGGATTGGAAGCATTCCGCAGCTGGTCGTCGGAATCGTCCGCAGTGCCGGACTGGACCGCTGCTGCATTTGCTCTGGTTGCGCTCGTCTTGAAGGAATGGCTGGTTCCTGCTGTAGGCAAACAACTGCTCGATCGTCTAGCTTCGGCAGTGACGGTCGCTGGTGCAGGATGTGCGGCTATAGCAGATTACGCTGGGATGCCTGCACTTGAAGCAGCCGATCCAATAGCTGCCATGTTCGTTGCCCTCATCATTGTGTATAAGGGATATGGCTGTTTGCTTCAGCTCACAGCGAATCGTCGCAGTATGCCGCTGGGGCACGAGGAACAGGTTTCTGCCATTATGGAAATCGTTCAGCGTGTCGAAGGCGTTGTAACGGTTGAATCGCTGCGTGCGCGGGAGCACGGGCATTATATTGTAGTTCATATCGTCATAAGCGTGAATCCGCGTATTTCCGTGCTCGAAGGACATGAGATCGCGAAGCGAATCAAAGAGCTTATTATGAAAAGGTTCTTCCATGTAACAGAAACGACGGTCTACGTCGAACCATACGATCCTGGTTATCCGTACAAATCGAACCACGATCCCAATCAAGACCATATGCCGACGCTGCTGCAATAGCAGCGTCTTTGCATGTGGTTGAACATTTGTAAGGTTCTTCCTAAAGAAGTGAGTGCGATCTTGCTCGAACAAGAGTTGTACCCCACAGGGGTACATGACTCTCAGCACGCAGCATCGTATTAACGCCTCAGTTTCGCCACCATCCCTATCCGGGGTCCCGGGGTTGGAAACCCCGGGGGTCCACCCTAGCAGGGAGGATTTAGGTGGGTAGAGAAATTGGTTTTAATGTTTATAAATTAATTTAGATTTTTAATATTCGGGGTCAACAGGGGCGGAACAGCCCCTGTTTTTCCCAAGGGGGAATGAGACGCCGATGATTCTATCGAAAACACGGTGGTCAGAGCCGGAATGGACGGAGAGCCGCGAAGAGGCGGCCAGCAGTCTCTCCAAGCTGCTCGGGATTCCTTCGCTTGTTGCTCGATTGCTCGTCGGACGAGGCATCGAGACGGCGGATGAAGCGGAGTCTTTTCTCCGAGGCGGCAAAGAATTGCTGCATGATCCATACAAACTGCACGGAATGACCGCTGCAGTAGAGCGAATTCGCCGCGCGATCGCAAGCGGAGAACGTATTCGCATTTATGGTGACTACGATGCTGACGGGGTATCCAGTACGTCGCTTATGATACATTTGCTAAATCGGCTTGGCGCTAATTTCGACTACTACATTCCGCATCGGACGCGCGAAGGGTATGGCATGAACAATGGCGCCGTTGATCTTGCAGCCGAAGCGGGGGTAAAGCTGTTTATCACAGTAGATACTGGAATTAGTGCTGTTGATGAGGTTGCATACGCCAATAGCCTCGGTATCGATGTGGTCGTGACGGATCACCATGAGCCGCCGGACATTCTTCCTGATGCGTACGCCATTATTAATCCGAAACAGGAAAGCTGCACTTATCCTTATTCATCTCTAGCAGGCGTCGGCGTTGCGTTCAAGCTCGCGACTGCACTGCTTGGCGAACCGCCGCTTGATCTGACGGACATCGCTGCGCTCGGTACGATTGCGGACGTTATGCCGCTTACAGGAGAGAATCGCATACTCGTGAAGTTAGGTCTGCAGACGATGGCGACGAGCACGCGTCCAGGTTTTCGATCACTGGCGGAAATCGCTGGTTTCGATATTCTTAAAGTGACCGCTACGAATGTGGCATTCGCGATGGCGCCGCGCATCAATGCGAGCGGACGGCTTGATCATGCGAACGGCGCAGTAGAGCTGTTGACTACGCCGGACCGGGAATCTGCCGATGCGATGGCGGCGAGGCTCGATACGCTCAACCGAGAGCGGCAGGGCATCGTAGAAGTAATCGTAGAACAAGCGAAGCAGCAGTGGTCGGACAAGTGCCGCGCGGCAGCGGAAGCCGGATTGCCGGAGCCATCGGTCATTGTCGTCGCAGGCGAAGGCTGGAATGCTGGCGTTATCGGCATCGTCGCGTCCAAGCTGCTCGATCGGCATTACAAGCCGACGGTAGTGCTCGGCATTGATGCGGAGACAGGCATGTGCAAAGGCTCGGCAAGATCGATTGACGGCTTCGACTTGCATGCGGCGCTCAATGAGTGCGCGGAACTGTTCGACCATTTTGGCGGCCACCAAGCTGCGGCAGGGATGAGCTTGCATCGCGAGCGTCTTGAAGCGTTCGAAGCAAGCTTGATTCAATCGGCGAACGCATGGCTTACGCCAGAGGATTGGGTACCGAGAACGTCAGTCGATATTTGCTGCGCGGCTTCGGATATTACGTTGGATACGATCGACCAGCTCGGGCTGCTCGAACCTTTTGGAGCAGGGAATCCAGCTCCCCGGTTTCTGCTGACGGCGCAGCCGATTACAGACAAACGAACGATGGGTAAAGATCACAAGCACTTGCGGCTGACGGTTGGCAGCGGAACGAAGCTTGAGGCAGTCGGCTTCGGGTTTGGCGAGCTGGCCGAGCGGATGGCGCATGGCGCATCGGTCGATCTCGTTGGTGAGCTTGCTGTGAATGAATGGAATGGCAATCGGAAGCCGCAGCTGTTCATCCAAGATTTAAGAGTGGAGAAGGTTCAGCTGTTCGACTGGCGGGATGAGCGTGAACCTTATGCAGCGCTGAGACGTCTGCTGGAGACGGCCAGCCGAAGCGGCAGAAGAACGATTGTCCTGACAAGCGAAGACGCAGTTCGCGAGACGGCAGCAGCTTGCGCAAGAACCGATGCGGTGTCGGAGCATTATTATATCGGTCATTATGAGGATGCATTGTTAGAATCGCATCCGTTTGTCGAGGCTATCGTGTATGGGCTGCCGCCTTCGGCAGAAGCGCTGCAGCTGACCATGGTCAAGCTTAAGAAGCTGCAATCCGTCCATCTACTGTATGGGAAACGGCCGAATGAACGGGGCGACAGGTCTGGGAAGACAGCTTTCCCTGAACGCGGGGATTTCGGCGCAGCGTACCAGCTGCTTCGTCGGCTCGGGCAAGCGCCGGAGAGCGGGTTGGCCGAGCGGCTGGCGCAGCAGATCGGCTGGCCGCCAACCATCGTATCGATGATGCTGGACGTGTTCGAGGAGCTTGCATTCATCTCTCGCAGTTCCGGGATCATCACCGTCGCGGAGACGCCTGTAAAGGCGGAGCTGTCGACAGCGCAAGCTTATATCAAGGCGAAGCGTCAGATCGAGTCCAATGGCATTTTATACGCATCGACTGAGCACTTGTTTGAGAGGTTGTTCAACAACTTATGAACACGCATTTTGATTATATAATGAGAGGAAGTTAAGCTTCATGAATTTCAAAGACTACATTCGCGTCATCCACGACTACCCGCAGCCGGGTATCCGTTTCAAAGATATTACGACCTTGCTTCAGAATGGCCCTGCTTATCGTGCAGCTATCGAAGCGATGAAGGCTGCAGTAGAACATTTGGAGATCGACGTAGTAGCCGGTCCGGAAGCGCGCGGCTTCGTTATTGGCGCTCCGCTTGCAATCTCGATGGGCGTAGGGTTCGTTCCTGTTCGCAAGCCAGGCAAGCTGCCATTCGACACGGTGCAAGCAAGCTATGATCTCGAATATGGCAACGACAGCCTTGCGATTCATACGGATGCGATCAAGCCAGGTCAACGCGTTCTTATTGCGGACGACCTGCTTGCCACAGGCGGTACGATCGCAACGACGATCAATCTGATCCGCCAGCTTGGCGGCGAAGTGGTCGGCGCATCGTTCCTGATTGAGCTTGGTTACCTGCCAGGCCGCGAGAAGCTCGGCAGCGGCATTGAAATTAACTCACTCATTACGTATTAATTCTCAGCTAGACCCAGTAAGTTTACACAAACAAGTTGAGTTTCGTTTACTATCAAGACACGTCCATAATGGGCGTGTTTCTTTTATACAGGTAAAAGCGCACAACAGCTATCCACAGTCTAAGAGTTGACGCCGCGTTGGTTTAACAGGCATAATAGCTTTAATCCATTATGAATGAATCGTGTACGACAGAGATCGTTTGATTAGGGCAAACGGGGGGAATTCGACTCGTTTCGGAAAGGGACGTTGCATGGGCATAGAGCAGTTACTTGAAAAGGCATCGACCTACATGAAGGAACAGGATCTGCTGCATGTGCGCGAAGCTTATGCTTTTGCGGAGCAGGCGCATTACGGCCAAGTCCGTAAATCGGGTGAGCCGTACATTTTGCACCCCGTTGCTGTAGCAGAAATTCTTGTCGACATGCAGATGGACGTGATGTCGATTATTGCGGCGCTGCTGCATGATGTTGTCGAAGACACGACCGTCGAGTTAAGTGCGGTGCGCGCGCGGTTCGGCGACACGTGTGCGATGCTGGTCGATGGCCTGACGAAGCTAGAGAAAATCCAATTCCGGTCGAAGGAAGAGCAGCAGAACGAGAACTATCGCAAAATGTTCGTCGCAATGGCACAGGACATTCGCGTTATTCTCATCAAGCTTGCCGACCGGCTCCACAATATGCGTACGCTGAAATTCCAGTCGGAAGAGGCGCAGCGCCGCATCGCGTATGAGACGCTTGAAATCTTTTGTCCCATTGCGCATCGGCTCGGTATCAGTGCGATCAAGTGGGAGATGGAGGATATTGCACTCCGTTACTTGAACCCGCAGCAATATTATCGGATCGCCAACTTGATGAAGAAGAAACGGACCGAGCGGGAACGATATATCGCGGACGTAATTGCACGAATATTCGAGAAGATGGAGGAAATGGGCATCGAAGGCGACATTTCCGGCCGTCCGAAACATATCTACAGCATTTATAAGAAAATGACGATCAAGAACAAGCAGTTCAACGAGATTTATGATCTGCTTGCTATTCGCATTATTGTCGACAATATTAAAGACTGCTACGCGACGCTTGGCATTATTCATACGTTGTGGAGACCGATGCCAGGCCGTTTCAAAGACTATATCGCGATGCCGAAGACGAACATGTATCAGTCGCTCCATACGACCGTCATTGGGCCTAATGGGGAACCGACCGAGGTGCAAATCCGGACATGGGACATGCACCGGACGAGCGAATACGGCGTTGCTGCTCACTGGGCATACAAGGAAGGCAGTTCGCATGTTGTAGCAGGCGGTAATTTCGAGGATAAAATGTCCTGGTTCCGCGAAATCGTTGAGCTTCAGCAGGACGCGAAGGATGCTTCGGAATTTGTCGAATCGCTGAAGATGGACTTTTTCTCCGATCTTGTATTCGTGTTCTCGCCCAAAGGCGAAGTGTTCGAGCTGCCAGCCGGCTCCGTGCCGCTGGACTTTGCTTACCGCGTGCATACGGAGGTCGGCAACCGTACGATCGGCGCGAAGGTCAACGGCCGTATCGTCCCGCTTGATCATAAGCTGAAGACGGGGGATATCGTCGAGATTCTCACCTCGAAACATTCGTACGGTCCTTCACAGGATTGGGTGAAGATCGCACAATCATCCCATGCGCGCAGCAAGATCAAGCAGTGGTTCAAGAAAGAGAAACGCGACGAGAATGTGGCGAAGGGCCGCGAGCTGCTGGAGCGCGAGATCAAGCGTCTAGGACTCGAAGCTTCGGTATGGCTGACGGAAGATAAGCTGCAGGAAGTTGCGACGAAATTCACATTCAACGATATAGAAGATATGCTCTCCGCTATCGGCTTCAACGGGATAACAGCAGCGCAGGTATGCTCCAAGCTGACCGAGAAGCTTCGCAAAGAGGCGGAGGAAGCAAGTCTCATCGAGCTGTCCAACGAGCCGCATGAGATGAAGTCGCCTGGCGCGAAACGCAATCGACCGAATTACGGTGTCACTGTCAAAGGCATCGACAACCTGCTCGTTCGATTCGCACGCTGCTGCAATCCCGTTCCGGGCGATGATATTATCGGCTATATTACACGCGGCCGCGGCGTATCCGTGCATCGACTGGACTGCACGAACATTCCGGCATCAGGCGAAGGCGAAGAGGCGGATCGCGTTATTGAGGTCGAGTGGGAAGAATCGATTGAGGCGAATTACAGCGTCGATATCGAGATTACGGGCCATGACCGCAGAGGCGTTCTGAACGAGGTGCTGCAGGCCGTATCCGAGAGCAAGACGAATATTTCGGCGGTGACAAGCCGTGCGGTGAAGAACAAGATGGCGATGATCCATATGACCATCCTTATTCGGAACGTACAGCATTTGGAATCCGTCGTCGAGAAGATCAAACGCGTCAAAGATATTTATTCCGTTCAGCGGATTATGCAATAGCACATTATACGACTGCCTGCCCAATTGGGCAGGCGGTTTTAAGATTGAGGGCAGAAGAATATGAGAGTTGTATTACAGCGCAGCAAGCAAGCATCGGTAGAAGTAGACGGCACAACCGTTGGCGCGATCGACCACGGTCTTGTGCTGCTCGTCGGCGTCACACATGATGATACGGAGAAAGACGCGAAATGGCTGGCGGACAAAATCGCCGGTTTGCGCATTTTCGAAGATGACGCCGGGAAAATGAATTTATCCATTCAGGACGTCGGCGGATCCATCCTGTCGATTTCGCAGTTTACGCTGTACGGCGATTGCCGCAATGGCAAACGTCCGAACTTCATGGCAGCGGCTCGTCCTGAGCCTGCAGAGGCGCTGTACGATCGATTCAATGCGCTGCTGCGCGATGCAGGGCTTCATGTCGAAACAGGTCGTTTTGGCGCTATGATGGATGTATCCTTGGTCAATTGGGGGCCGGTTACCCTAATTCTGGACAGTCCAAGTTCAAACCAAGCTCCGAACAGCTAACTTCTTGTCGCAGGGCGGTTACTTTACCCGAATTCGGAAACAATACGGATAGCGAAATGCCGTCTTCACGGCAGACGACTGACGTAAGGGAGCTGGATTCGATTGCATCAATCGCGTAAGGAGCAAAGCGTAGAGCGGGCGAATCGACGCCTGCTGTTCACAGATCGCAAGGAAGCGATGCTGCTGGACGAATGGGAGGACGACATGGAGGCGGCTGCCGAATGGTCGCATGGCACAATGCCAGCGAGAAGGCATAGCCAAGAGCAGACGTAAACGCTTTATTTTTTGTAATCTGATTGTAATGCGTTTAACATCTTTCCTTAACATCATCGGTCTATACTAGAACTCGACCCCCTTTTTTAAAATATACTTTGGATAACCTGCGGCATATGCTGCAGGTTTTTTTCTGTCTTTTTTCACAAAAGTTTAACACTGAAACATTATTGGAATCAAATATTAGTATGTTAATAAATGGGTTTGTAAAAATATTAATGTATCGTGTGCTGTAACAGTTCTTCGCTCACTTGTGTAGGAAGTATTCATTTATTACAACATTGCATCATGATAGAACATCTTTATTCTTAGAAATTGAGAATAATCGTCATGTCCAGCTATGTGGCTTGGAAGATAGCCAGACCTATTGACCAAATTTCCAACTATGATTACAATCAGAACGAAACGAACATGGTTAAACGATCTAACTATAGTCATATTTGTCAGAATGTGAACTTGTTAGCAATTGTCGAAATGCTGGTGCAACGCACTCATACTCGAGAGAGGGGATGAACAAGCTTTGAATCAACATTTGTCGGATGATCGAATAACCGAGGGGCAAATTCGCGATTTTTGGTCCGAGCTGCTGGCAGACTGGCAAGCCGATCAGGTGATCATGCCCGATATGAAGCCGCATCCAGGGCAGCAGTCCTCTCGTGTATGTCGATGGCTATCCGAATACGATCAGGTCGATCGATATTGCAAGAACCGAGAAGATTTGAAAGCTGTTTTTTTGTTGACCGCATTATCGGAAACGTTTTCTGCACTTGCAATCGAAGAAGCGGATCTCGTTATTGCCATGCCGGCAATACGTCCGAAGGTTGCCTCTGAGGACACGAAAATGTGTGAAAACGTCGTTGATTGGCTGCCGATTCGGTTTCGAAAGGGTTCGGGAACGGAAAACATTAGAGATGTATTGCAGCGGAACTTAGAAACAGTAAAGCTGTGTTATAAGCATCAGTCACACGATGAACGGCTGTTTCAATCGATCAGAGACCAATTTCCTAGTGAGATTAGCAGGATTCGGTTCGTATATGAGCCGCTCCATGGCGCAATCGCAACACAAGAAGATGAGGCGGATTTGATTTTAAAGGTGGGTAATGATGACGATTGTCGATTACGTATCGAGCTGATAGGAACGGCCTATTATAGTTCGACACTTCTTGCAACGCTTGCAGAGACTTATGTGCGAGTTTTATCCGAAACCGTTCGCACTGAGCTTCGAGTCCCGCTAGCGCAGATGGATTTACTAGCCGATCACGAGAAAGATAGGCAGGCTGCGTGGAACGAGACGGTTCACGATTTCGATCCGGAATCTTCCATAACGGATGTATTCGAGCGGCTTGTATTCCAGCAGCCAGACCGTCCTGCTGTCGTAGATGATGGCACGGAATGGTCATACAAGGAGCTTCATCTCCATGCGCTGAACGTGGCGATACGGCTGCGTGCCGGAGGCTTCAAACGAGGAGATCGAATTGCCGTTATGATGGAGCGATCAGCTCCTTGGCTTGCTGCATTTCTAGGAATATTACATGTCGGCTGTGTATATGTGCCTATCGATCCTGCCTATCCGGCTGAACGGATCGAAGCTATGCTAAGCGACAGCGAAGCGGCAGCTTGTATCGGTGATCGCGGCAGTCCAATGAATTGGACAGGGGCCTATTTCCACATCCGTGAGTTTATAACCTCAATGACTTCCTCAGTACTACACTTCGACAACAACCGCAGCAATGGTGCTGCAGAGCCGAATGCGCTGGCCTATCTGCTGTTCACCTCAGGATCGACCGGACGACCGAAGGGCGTCATGATCGGACATCGCGGCGTCATTAATCTAACCAACTTGTTCAAACAGACAATGGGCATTGGCCCGGAAGACCGCATCATCCAGTTTGCAAGCGCTTCCTTTGATGCTTCCATCTGGGAAATCACGATGGCGCTGCTGACAGGAGCATCGCTAGTTATAGCCAAGCCCAATCAGATTGCGGATTCGAGATCGTTCGAAGCGCTGCTGCGTGAACAGCGTGTAACTGCGGCTACCTTGCCGCCTTCTTATGCATCACAGCTTGAACCAGACCGAATTCCGAGCCTTCGCACGCTTATTACAGCTGGTTCCGAAGCCCACCCCGAGCTGCCTGCCAGATGGAGCGGTAAGCTTCGCTACTATAATGCCTATGGCCCGACGGAAACGACCGTATGTGCAACCATCTGGGAAAGCCCTAAGCCGACTGTTGCTGAAGGTTCAGCGACGCCGATACGCTCGATCGTCCCCATCGGGAGACCGCTGCCGAATATGACCGTCACGATCGTAAACAGCAGGCTGCAGCGGCTGCCTGCAGGTATGGCAGGCGAGCTGTGCGTAGGCGGGATCGGATTGGCGCAAGGTTATTGGAATCGACCGGAGTTGACGGCTGAACGATTCGTCCTACTGCCAGAGGATGGCACACGCGTCTACCGAACTGGGGATTTGGCACGATGGACTGAAATGGGAGATATAGAGTTTCTAGGACGAATCGACCAGCAGGTGAAGATTCGCGGCTTCCGAATCGAGACAGAGGAAGTAGCGCTTGCGGTACGCAGCTTGAAGGGCGTCGAGACGGCTGTCGTTGCGGCGAAGCCGGATGAGCGCGGGGAGCAGGTCCTGATCGCCTATTACACCGGCGAGGAGACACGGAGTTGGAAGGAGCTTGCCGCCAGCCTTGCCGCCAAGCTGCCGCGCCATATGCTGCCCGGACTGTGGGTAAGCCTTCCGGTCATTCCTCTCACGATCAATGGCAAACCTGATCGAAAGGCGCTGCCGAGCGCTGCCGAAGCTGCTGCAATGATGGAAAGAGAGATATTCGAATCACCGCGCAGCGAAGCAGAGAAAGATTTAGCGCGATTATGGTCGAGGGTCATATCCGTCGATAACATCGGGCGACATGACCGCTTCTTCGAGATCGGTGGACATTCCTTGAAAGCGGCTAAGCTTGGCTCGTTATTGTACGAGCAATTCGGCGTTGATCTTCCGCTTGAGCAGCTTGTTCATCATGATTCGCTTGCAGCTATGGCTGCCCTGATCGAACGGGAAAGGCAGCATCGGGCGCTAGAGCCGATTACACCTGCAACGAAGGCTGCAGCATACCGAGCCTCTCCTGCGCAGCGACGCGTCTATGCGGTCGAGAAATCGAGACAGGCAGGCGCCTTATACATTCTTCCTTTCGCCCTCTGGGTAAGCGGCGAGTTCGCGCAAGCTGATCGTTTCGAGTCCGCGCTGCGCAAGCTAATCGATCGGCATGAACCGCTGCGAACGTCGTTCGGCTGGCAGGAAGGTGAGCTGGTGCAGCAGATTGATGAGCAGGTGCCTTTTCATCTCAATAGGCTGTCGCTGCCGATTGAGCAGCTCTCTGATATCGCCGATTTCATGAGCCATACGTTCTTGGTCGAGCAAGCCCCGCTGCTGCGTGCGGATTGGATTGATTGGTCTGATGGACGCACGATGTTGTTCATCCAGCTGCATCACCTTATCGCGGACGGCATGTCGTTAGGGTTATTGCTTCAAGATTTGATGGCGCTGCTTGCCGAACGTCAGCTTGCACCGCTTCGACTCCAATACAAAGACTACAGCGAATGGCTGCTGACGAGCGGTTATGAACAGCAGGACCGAATGGCGGAAGCAGAAGCACATTGGCTTGGCCGCTTCTCCGATAGACAGAGCAGCCGCGAGCTGCCCATCGACTATTCGCGCGGGGCGATGCGGCAATTCGCCGGCGATACGATTGCCATTCAGTGGGAAAGCTCGCTTGCTGATGGCTTGCGACAGCTTGCGCTTCAATGCGGCGCGACTGTTCATCTGACTTTGCTTGCTGCGTATTACGTGCTTCTTAGCCGGACGACCGGTGAGCATGACTGGATGGTAGGGTCACTGCACGCAGGACGAAGCCATCCAGACGCAGCCGAGATGGTCGGCATGTTCGTTCATACGCTGGCTCATCGCCAACTTGTACGCGAGCACTTGCCGTTTGACGAGTTCGTGAGCCTAGTGAAGCAAGCTGTCATGGAAGATTATGCGCACAGCGCCTACCCATTCGAGACGCTTGTCCGAAGGCTTGGCATACGAGATACGTCGCGCAACCCGCTGTTCGATACGATGTTTGTTCTGCAAAATCTCGAAATCCCGCACGCCTCGATAGAGGGGGTAGCGTTAACCTCTCATCGACTGGAAGAGCGACTGACACGATTCGATCTCGTCTTCCAGGCGTGGGACAACCCGGATGGCATGCTCCTGTGGATTACTTATGCCGTCGCTCTGTTCCGTCGATCGACGGTGGAGCAGCTTGCATCCGATTATCGGCTGCTGCTCGAGCAGCTTGTCGCTGCCCCATCGACACTTATTGGAGACTTGAAGCTGATGAAACGAGCTGCACAAGCGCAGACAGTCGTTTCCGCAGGGTCGGCGCTTGATTTTGAATTCTGATGGCAGTTGAACTCATCACATTATAGTGAGCGTTCAAAAAGTCGGGTTTTCAGCACCGAGAAGATTGCGAGAACCTGAAGGAGGAGGAACGGAGTGTAGGCAAAACCTACATGAGTACCGGACTCCGAAGGTGAACGCAAGGTTCGACGTCGAATAGGCTTCCTGATTCACTTCGTGATCAAAAGACGACTTTTTGAACTACTTATATAAGCATTGGAGGCTGATGAAGAATGGCAATCGCATTGGAAACAAGACGGGTTCTGCCGATCGCAGAGCCGGATATTGCTACGTACGCGCACAATGCTTATTTCATGTCCATGTTGTATGCAGACGAGATGGCGATGCGCTGGGTGTACAGCAATCATGTTCAGCTCAAGGTGACGCTTTTTCCGAACGGGACTGAGGGCAATTCGTTATTCGTCGATTTCACGACACCTTGCCCGTTATCGGCTTCTATCTCTTTCCTGCAGGGCTCCGAGCAAATGACCCGCGACTCGATCAAGGAGACGGGCAGCTTTACCGATTTCGTCAGGCGCAAAATTAGCCGAGGCTTCTACGTCTTCGCCTCGCTCGATGAATATTACATTCCGGGAAGCTTGAGCTACAACAATCGTTATTTTGTACATAGCATGATGATTCATGGTTACGACGATGAGCTTCAGCAGTTCCACGTGATGGGCTTCTTCGCGAATCAGAAGCTGGCCTCTCGATTGGTAGATTATGCGGATGTCGAGCAGGCGTTTGCCAATCTCGAAGGGTATTATACCGAGGATTTTCATCGAATGGTCCATATGCTCCGCATCAACGAAGAACGCAGGAAGGGAATGGAGTTCAAGCTGTTCTGGGTGATGGAGCAGATTCAAGACTACTTGAACGCTAAGCCAACGACATACGCGAATTATGCGATGGATGAACTCCCGCCGTTTCCTTCGATGTATGGGATCGATATTTATGGCGAACTCGTACGGCGGATCGACGATCAATTGAACGGCAAAGATGTCGTCGATCACCGTCCACTGCTCATTCTGTGGGAGCACAAGCGCGTCATGAACGCTCGTCTGGACTTTATGGAGAAGAACGGGATCTTTCAGTTCGACCAGCAGGTGCGGGAAGGGTATGAGCGGATGGAACAGTCTGCCCTAGTGATGAAAAATACGATTCTGAAGTTCTGGCTGTCGCAGGATGTACGTTTCCTTCATCAGCTGCGTGAGCGGCTCGTGCAGATGGAGCAAGACGAGAGGGTCATCATGACTTCCATGCTCGAGCAATATGCAGCGAATCCACAAGGAAGAGCGAAGGAGAATGGCGCCTATGCCTTTTGAAGCATCGAACCATCAGACGGTTGCCGGCGGGGTTGTGCATGAAGCGGATCGGCTGTTCTGGCGTAACCTGCTTGGGAACGAGCAGGAGCTGACACGGATTGCTGCTGACAGCAGAAAACCCGGGGCGAGGACGATTGCCCATCACCGACTGATCTGTGATGAAGCATTGACCGCTTTGCTGCACGGAAGAAGCAGCGGTTCGGATTACGCAATGTATTTGCTGCTGACAGGCGCGCTTGCGCTTGTAGCTGCTCGATATGCGAATCAGCGCGAGGTGCTGCTGGTGACGCCGGCATTCGAAATAACGCGAGAAGGAGGGATGGATAACGGACTGCTTGTCATGCCTGTTGCCCTTCGGCAGCAGGACAACACAAGAACGTATTTGAACGGGATGCGGGATATGCTTCGCAGCGTGATGGAGCATCAGCGCTACCCTTTCGATCGGTTAGTTAGGGAGATTGGATGGGTCGCTCAAGAAGAAGAGCGTCTTACTCTGCCGATTGCAATCGGCTTCAGCCGGCTGCAATCGAAGCTCGCGATCGACGTTTATGACGCCGAGCTGCAATTCTGGTTCAGCGATTCGGAGGACGGTCGTCTGCAGTTAGAGCTTGCCTATAATGTGCAGCTCTACTCGGAGCCGCTCATCGAGCAAATCAGCACGCACTGGCAATCGGCCGTTCGGGAGCTGGCTGTTCAGACGGATACGACGCTTGCCGACCTGGAATGGCTGCCCGCGTATGATCGCTCGCTTGTTATCGAGGAGTGGAACGCGACGTCGGGGCCATACCCTTCGGAGGCAACCCTTCACAGCCTGTTCGAGGCGCAGGCGCTTCGCACGCCGGATGCCCTCGCTGCCATGTGCCGCGACGAACGGATCTCCTATCGCAAACTGGATGAATGGTCGAACAAGATTGCAAGAACGCTTCGACAGGCTGGCGTTGCAGCTGGTTCTCGCGCTGCAGTGCTGTGCAGCCGCTCGGTTGCGATGGTTGCGGCCGTATTAGGCGTCCTGAAAGCGGGAGGCGCATACGTCCCGCTTGATGCGGCATGGCCGAAGCGCAGGCTGGAAACCGTCCTGCAAGAAGTAGGGGCAACGCATATCGTGACGATGAAGCAGGCGTGGGAGCCAGTTGCGGATCTGGCACGGCAAGTTCGCTCCGTCGAGCGCGTCCTTCTGCTGGATGAAGAGAGCGAGCAAGCGGAGCCTGCGGTCTCGCGTCCGGAGTTGATAGTGCGCATGTTCGACGATATTGCGACTGCTGCCCATGACCGAGTATCGGCGGGCGGATTCATCAGCGCCTATACGGGTCTTCCTTATACCGTAGAAGAGGTCAATCAATATGTGGACCGTGTTGTTGAGCTCGCTAGGCCGTACGCACGCGAAGATAAGCAGGTGCTGGAGGTGGGCTGCGGTTCTGGCTTAATTATGTTTGAGCTTGCACCCTTGTTTGGGTCCTACGTTGGTCTTGATCCTTCGCCGGTGACGCAGCAGCGCAATGAGCAGATTCGGGGCGAACGCGGACTCGCGAATGTTACGCTGCTTACCGCATTCGCAGACAGCATGGCGAATATGGAGAGTGCGTCATTCGATTTGATATTGCTGCCAAGCGTATTTCAATTCTTCGAAGGCTATCGGTATGCAGAGAAAGTGATGCGTCTGGGGCTGCGGCTGCTGAAGCCCGGCGGAAAGATCATGATTGCCGACGTGCCGGACGAGGAAACCAAAGAGCAATTCCGTACTTCGCTCGACCAGTTCCGCCGCGACTACGGGATGGTCTATCAGTCCCGGTTCAATGTGGACCAGCATCTCTATGCGAATGAACGATTTTTCCGCAGCTATGCGGCCTCATACGCCAATGTATCCATCGAGGTTTCTCGCCGAACAGGATTCCGCAACGAGCTGCGTTATCGATTTGACGTTGTCATGACCTTGAATGGCGATTACGCGGAAGCGGAGCGGGAGCTTTACGTTTCAGGCGGTCGAATCGCAATGGAAAGCGGAGCGGCGCTCGAACCTGCCGCCACTCCTGATGATACCGCGTATGTGCTGTTTACATCAGGCTCAACCGGTACGCCCAAAGGTGTCGTCGTCACCCATCGTCCGGTCGTCAACGTCATCGATTGGGTGAACGGAACGTTCGGCGTGAACGAGCGAGACCGATTATTTTTCGTTACTTCGTTATGCTTTGATCTATCGGTCTACGACATGTTCGGCATGTTCGCCGCAGGCGGCGCCATTGATATCGTGCCGGAGGAAGAGGTGAAGCGGCCGGAGGGTTGGCTGAAGCGAATGGCGGAAACGGGCATTACGATTTGGGATTCAGCGCCCGCTGCACTAGCGCAGTGCGTGCCTTATTTGGAGCGACAGACTTCGGAAGCTGTTCCGCTCCGTCTAGCCCTTCTAAGCGGCGATTGGATTCCGCTGACGCTGCCCGGTCAATTGAACAGCCGTTTCCCAGGCATTCGAGTTGCCGCGCTTGGCGGCGCGACGGAAGCATGCATTTGGTCCAACTGTTATGAGGTTGGCGGGGTCGACCCGGCTTGGGCAAGCATTCCGTATGGGAAACCGATTCGCAACGCGCGGTATTACATTTTGGATCGGAATTATCGACCATGCCCGATCGGTGCAATCGGCGAGCTGTATATAGGAGGCGAATGCTTAGCTTCCGGTTATCACTCCGAGACGCTGACGTTGGAGCGGTTTATTCCTGACCCGTACTCGGCGCGCGCTGAAGGTGTCATGTATCGGACGGGCGATTTGGCACGATGGATGCGCGACGGCAATATCGAGTTTCTCGGCAGAACGGATCATCAGGTCAAAATCCGCGGGTACCGCGTCGAGCTGGGCGAAATCCAAGCGAAGCTGCTGCGTTATCCAAGCATTGGACAATGCATCGTGCTGGATCGGGCGGATGGCAGCGGCATGAAGTCGCTGTGCGCTTACTACGTCGCAGAAGAAGATTATCCAGTGCGGGCGCTGCGCGATTATTTGGGTGCCGAACTGCCGCCGTATATGATTCCTTCTTATTTCATTCGTGTGGATGGCATTCCTGTCACTTCGAACGGCAAGGTTGACCGTTCCGCGCTGCCGGAGCCGCAATCCGTTGTTCGTCCGGATGAAGCTCATGAGCCGCCAGGTAACGAGATGGAAGCCGAAATCGCAGAGCTGTGGAAGGAACTGCTCGAGATTGACAAAGTGAGCGTGCTCGATGATTTCTTCGAAATCGGAGGCCATTCTCTCCTTGCGGTGAAGATGGAGCTTGAGATGGAGCTGCGCGGCTATATTATCTCGCCTGAGCAGTTCGCGCAGTGCCGCACGATTCGTGATCTGGCGCAGCATACGACTAAATAGAGGTTGTTCAAAAAGTCGACTTGTGATCACGAAGTGAGAGAGGAAGCTGACTCGACGTCGAAGCTTGCGTTCACCCTCGGAGTCCGGTACTCATGTAGGGTTAGCCTACACTCCGTTCCTCCTCCTTCAGGTTCTCGCAATCTTCTCGGTGCTGACAACCCGACTTTTTGAACACGTATTAAATAGACGGACGGAGAGTGCCGATTGAAGTTATTTTGCTTACCTTATGCGGGGGGCTCCGCGAACTTATACGCTGCGTGGAGACGGCGGTTTCAGGCAGGGATAACCTGCGTGCCTATCGAGCTGGCGGGAAGAGGGATTCGCCGTCGGCTCTCTTTCTATGAAGGGATGAACGAAGCGGCGGAAGATGTGATCGAGCAATTGATGAGTCATGCAGCGGACGGCGAACCTTATGCGCTGTTCGGCCACTCGATGGGCGGCATGATCGCATACGAAGCTGCGCATCTCGTTCACGAGCGGCGGCTGCCGCCGCCTCAGCTCGTTATTTTCTCCGGCCGGCCTGCGCCGCATGTTGTGCGTTCGGACGCTGATATTCATGGGCAGCCGGATGCTGAATTTATGAAGCGAATCGAAGAGATGGGCGCTACTTCGGCAGAACTGTTCGCTGACTCGCAGCTGCGAGCGATTTTTCTGCCCGTATTGCGGGCGGATTTTCGACTTGTGGAGACTTATGAATATATACCGCGGTTGCCGCTTCCTTATCCGTTTCTCGTCGTTGCAGGCACGACTGAACGTTGGTCCGAGGAGGAGCTGGAAGGGTGGCGTCTTCATACGTCGGCAGCATGCCGCGTGATGCGGCTTGAAGGCGGTCATTTCTATTGGAACGGCAACCCGGAACCGATTACTTCGCTGCTTATGGAGGAGCTCCAACAACTGCGCTTGCACGCTAACATCGGGTGGGAAGGGGGATAAGAGGATGAAATTTGCCGACTTAGCCTCGATGCTCGAGCAACGGGCGAAGGATGAGGCAGGAGCAAGCATTGTGTTCATACGCAGGAGAGGGGATGAACGGCTGTCGTACCGTCAGCTGTACGAGGACAGTCTTCGACTGGCTGCCCGGCTTCGTGCAAGCGGCATGCGGCGCGGCGATGAAGTCGTGCTTCGCATGGATGACATGCGAAACTTCGTGAAGGCTTTCTGGTCGGTCGTGCTTGGGGGCATGGTTCCCGTTCCGCTTGCTGCCGGCAACGGAGATGAAAGCTTGGCGAAGCTGAACAAGGTATGGGGGATACTGAGGCGTCCTTGGCTTCTTACTGATGAGGCGGATGCGGTCCATCAGTCGGTTGAAGCGGGTAGTCTGCCCCTTTCGGCGGAAGCAGTTGTGGATTGGACGCAATTCCTGGGTCAACCGGATGGAACGATAGCGGACGTGGAACAGCTTGAGTCGGAGTTGAAATTAGAGTTGAAGTCTCATCGCGGCGCAATCGATTCGCTAGCTTTTATTCAATTCTCGTCCGGCTCGACCGGTGATCCCAAAGGCGTCATGCTCACGAATCGCAACTTAATGTCCAACATGGATGCAATCGTATCCGGCTCGCATTCAACGCCAACCGATCGTTCGCTGAGCTGGATGCCGCTGACGCATGATATGGGATTGATCGGGTTCCATCTGTCACCCATCTACGCGGGAATGGATCAATACCTCATGCAGCCCGCGCAATTCATGATGGACCCTGCGATGTGGCTGGACAAAGCTTCGGAGTATCGGATTACGTCGATCGCGTCGCCGAATTTCGGCTACAAGCATGTGTTGGGGCGATTGAAGCAGGCAGATAAGCAGGGCTGGGACTTGTCCGCCATCCGGCTGATCTTCAACGGAGCGGAGCCGATCTCCGCGCAATGGGCGAATCGATTCGTCGAAGCGCTGGCGGACTGCGGATTGAATTCAACTGCGATGTTCCCGGTATACGGGATGGCGGAGGCGACGCTCGCGGTTACTTTTCCACCTGTAGAGGAACGGCTCGTATCGGTGTCGGTGCAGCAGCAATCGCTGAAGCTTGGCGATTCAGCCGTGATCGCTTCTGAATCTGCTGGTGATGAAGCTGGGACGTTGACGTTCGTCGATGTCGGTCTGCCGGTAACCGATTGCGAGGTTCGCATTACAGATGAAGAGGATCGTTCGCAGGCTGAGCTTACGGTCGGCCACATTCATATTCGAGGTGCCGGCGTAACGACGGGGTATTACAACGACGCAGAAGCGACCAGCGCCGCGATTACGGCGGACGGCTGGCTGCGTACGGGCGATATCGGATTTATGAAGGCAGGCCGATTGATCATTACAGGGCGATTCAAGGACATGATGTTCGTTCGCGGGCAAAATGTTTATCCGCATGACGTCGAACGCCGTGCGGAGGAGCTGGATGGCATTGGCAACGGCCGAGCGGCTGTCTGCGGAGTGAAACAGCCTGCTTCCGGCGAAGAGGAAATCGTCCTATTCGTCGTTCATCGCGGCAAGCTGGAACGGTTTGCCGAGCAGGCAAGAAGCTGGCGCCGGCAGCTCAATCGCGAGTTGGGTACGGACGTCTACGCCATTGTGCCGATACGGACCATCCCGCGGACGACGAGCGGCAAGATCCAGCGATATTTGCTTGCGGAGCGGTGGCGGGACGGTGAGTGGACGGGCGTCATGCAGGAGCTGGCGGAGCTTGAGGCGATGGAGCAGCATCCTTGCGCCGATCAGGATCATGCAAGTTCCCGTTTGATCGAGTTACAGGCTGGAGGAGATTCGGAGCGGTTCGAAGAGCTGTCTGCTATCTGGCGAGAAGCGCTTGGACAAGAGCAGCTAACCATTGGCTGGGACAGTCACTTCATGGAGCTCGGCGGCAACTCGCTCAAAGCGGCAGATGCCGCTTATGCGATGAGTACACGCTGGGCCGTTGATATTTCGATTCGCGAGCTGTACCAGTATCCGACGCCTCGCTTATTGTTAGCTCATTTGGCGGTGAGTGAGAAGAAAGTCTCTGTCGATGATTCAGCTGTGTATTCAACTGTGCATTCAAATGAGATGCAACAACTGGTGCAACCGAAGCGGAATGAGCCGTACACGACTGTCTCTTATGCAGAGACTCGTATGGCGCTAGTTGAGCAAGCGGAGGGAATCGGAAGTGCTTATGTCATTGCGATAGGACTGCAAGCAGACGGTCCTTTAGCTTCGGAGAAGGTACATGCTGCATTAACGGCTTTAATCGAACGGCATGAGACGCTGCGAACGAGCTATCGCTGGCTGGAGGGGGAAGTTAGAGCGGTACCAGTCAAGGCGGGGCTATGGAGGAATAGAGATTGGTGGGGTGTCGTACAGGCTGAGAGCGGTCGTGCCTCGCAAGAGCACCAAGCTCTGATTCTAAGGCCGTTCGATCTAACATCGCCTCCATTGCTGCGTGCGCTGCTGGTTACAGATGGTCAAAACCGGCATGAACTTCTACTTGCTGTCCATCATATCGCCGCCGACGGCGTTGCGATGAATGTATTGCTGCGTGAATTCGCTGCGCTGCTCGATGGCACTGTTCTGTCGGAACGATCCGCTCAAGAGCGTTATAGAGATTATGCGCAGCGGGAGCAGGTACGGCTTCACTCCGGTGTTATGACGTCCTCGCAGCGATATTGGAAGGAGCGGCTGGCTGGCCGGCTGCCTGTGATCGAATGGCCTGGTGCTTCCGCAAGGGCGGACAAGCGTACCTACCGAGGCGGTACGGTGCAAGTTCAGCTGCCTGCATCAGCGGCAGGCGAACTGCATCGTCTGGCAGCAGCTCAACATGCGCCGATGTCCGCTGTTCTGCATTCGCTGTTCGGTGCACTGCTCTACCGTTTCACTGGGCAGGAAGAGATGGTGATCGGCTTGCTGCTGGCAGGGCGCGATCATCCGAGCACAGCCGAGACGGTTGGCATGTTCAATAACTATGTGCCGATCCGCATGCAAGCGACAGGCAGCGGATCATTCAATGATCTGCTGGCGCTAACGAGCATGACCGTGCTGGATGCGCTTCACCATGGCGGTCTCCCTTATGAACAGATAACAGCACTTGCAGAGTTCCCTCCACAGCGGGGACGCAATCCGCTGTTCGATACGATGCTCGTGCTGCACAACCAAGCGGAAGGCATTCGAACGACGTTCGAGGCTGCAGGCTGTCGATTCGAACAGCAGTTTCTGGACACGAACAGCGCGAAGCTGGACTTGAAGCTCGATGTGTTTCCCGAGCGCACAGGTGAACTCACCTGTGTCTGGGAGTACAACGACGCGATCTTCACGCGGACGGCTGCGCAGCGATTGGCTGGACTGTGGTTGAAGCTGGTTAAGCAGGCGGTTGAACGTCCGGACGCGCCGATCCGCGAGCTCCGACTGCTGGACGAACAGGAGCGGGAGCAATTATTGCACAAGTTCAACAGGACGGCGGTGGACCATCCGTCCGATTCGGCGACGTTGCACGAGATGTTCCGCAGACAAGCGGAACGTACGCCTGAGCGGGTCGCGGCGGTGTTCGACGGAGGGACGGCGAGGCTGACATACCGCGAGCTCGACGAGCGGTCAGGTCGGCTCGCCAAGCAGCTCCGGGCAGCGGGCGTGCGTCTAGGGGGCGCAGTAGGCCTCATGTCCGAGCGCTCGCCTGCGCTTATGATCGGCGTTCTCGCGATTCTGAAGGCAGGCGGGGCTTATGTGCCGCTGCCGCCGGATTTTCCAACGGAGCGGCTGCGTTTCATGGCGGAGGACTGCGGCTTGAAGGTCTTATGCGTACAGCAAGGCTGGGAGCGGATCGCCGGCGAGGCGTTTCCTGCGCAGCTGATGATTACCCTTGATACTGACGGATACCGCGATGCAGCCGAAACGGAAGCAGTAGATGAATCAGATCTTGGCGGCGATTGGGATGCAACGATCGGAGCTGATGCCACAGCCGATGATCTCGCCTACATTATGTTCACCTCCGGCTCAACAGGCAGACCGAAAGGCGTCATGATCCGCCACGGTGCCGTTATGAACCGAATCGGCTGGATGCAGCGCGCGTATCCGCTCCACGGGGAAGACGTCGTCGTGCAGAAGACGCCATACAGCTTCGACGTCTCCGTCTGGGAGCTGTTCTGGTGGATGCTCGCCGGCGCATCAGTGGAGTTCCTTGCGCAAGGCGCAGAGAAAGATCCGGCTGCGCTGCTGGAGGCCATTGAAGAGAGCGGCGCGACGACGATCCATTTTGTGCCGTCGATGCTGGCAGTCTTCACCGAGTCGGCACTGTCGCGGCCACATGAGCAGCTTCAGCGGAAGCTGCGAACGCTGAGGCGCGTGTTCGCAAGCGGCGAAGCGCTGCAGCTGAGCCATGTCGAGCGGTTCTATGAGCTGCTGGCTCACGCGCGGAACGCCGAAGCTCGATTGATCAACCTGTACGGTCCGACCGAAGCAACGGTGGACGTGACGGTATATGAATGTGAGCCAGACGAAAAGCTGCGCAGTGTGCCGATTGGCCGTCCGATCGATAACACGACTGTTTATGTCCTAGATCCGGATGGCTTGGAACTGCAGCCGATCGGCGTTCCAGGCGAGCTGTGTATTGGCGGCGTTCAAGTGGCAGCGGGATATGTGAATCGCCCAGAGCTTACGGCAGAGCGATTCGTGCCTGATCTCTTCTCGGATACCCCAGGCGCACGGCTGTATCGGACAGGCGATCTGGTACGTTGGACGGAAGAGGGACTGCTCGACTATATTGGCCGGATCGACAATCAGGTCAAAATCCGCGGCTACCGCATCGAGCTCGGCGAGATCGAGCGAGCGCTGCTATCGCACGAGGCTGTATCCGAGGCGGTGGTGAGCGTCATTGATGGCGCATCTTTGGTTGAAGGAGATCGCTCCTTATGCGCCTACATCGTCGCCAATCGCGCGTGCACGGCACGAGAGCTTCGCGAGCATTGCGCAGCATTGCTCCCAGCCTACATGCTGCCGGCGTCGTACGTGCAGCTCGCACATATGCCGATGACGGCAAGCGGCAAAGCAGACCGCAAGGCGCTGCCGAAGCCGCAGGCAGGCGAAGCGCTCGAGATGATCGCTGCATACGTACAGCCGCGTACAGACACTGAGAAGGCGCTGACACTGCTGTGGCAGCAACTGCTCGGACGCGAAATAATTGGCGCTGATGACGATTTCTTCGAAATTGGCGGGCATTCATTGAAGGGAGCGTCATTGCTGGCTTCTATCCATCGGACATTCCAATGCACATTGACGCTGCGCGACCTATTCGATCGACCGACTGTTCGACTGCTGGCCGCCCGCATTGAAGAAGCGAAGGGCGAAGTTCAACAAGATGCGTACATGGACATTCCGAAGCAGCCCATTCAAGCCGTCTATCCGTTGTCTACGGGGCAAAATCGGTTGTTCGTGCTGCAGCAGCTCGATCCGACAAGTACAGGCTATCATGTCTCTGCTACGCTGCGCATTGCGGGTACGCTCGACCAAGCACGCTTGCGTGCGGCGATCGATGCGCTTATTGCGCAGCATGACATGCTGCGAGCTTCTTTCCACTGGGAAGACGGACAACCGGCGATGCGGATCGCACCGTCTGCCGAAGCGGATTGGGAGTGGGGCGATGAACGAGATCTCGTGAACCCAGCCATCGATGAAGCCAGTCATTCGCTGCCGTTCGAGCTCGATCGCGCTCCGCTTCTTCGATTAAGGTTGACGGCCGCGAGCAGCGTCCAGCATACGCTGACGCTTGAGCTGCACCATCTTATCGCCGATGGCTTATCGATCGCCGTATTGGCGAGGCAGTTTATGGCGTTGTATGAGGGCCAAGTATTGGAGCTGCCTCAAGTATCCTATATGGATTACATTGCATGGCAGGAGCAGTGGCTGGCATCATCGCAGAGCGAGAAGCAGGAGTCGTTCTGGCTGCAGACGCTGGCTGGAACGCCGCCGACATTGACGCTTCCGGCTGATTACAGCCGCCCGGATCGCTTGGAGTTTGCAGGCGACGATGTGCGGATCGAGTTGAATGAATCGCTGGCGGCGCGACTGCAAGCGCTTAGCGGAGACGCTGGCGCTTCGATGTACATGACACTGTTGTCCGCTTTCCAAGCGCTGCTCTACCGATATACGGGGGAAGAGGACATTTGGATCGGCACACCAGTCGGCGGCAGACCGCATGCGCAGTTAAGCGAGCTGATCGGGATGTTCGTCAATACGGTCGTCATTCGCAGTACGCCGCATGGCAGCATCACCTTCCGCGAGCTTCTCGCGCAAACGCGAGAGCAAACGATATTGGCGCTGGATAACGATCGGTATCCGTTCGAGCGGCTGGTCGATAAGCTGTCCGTTCGGCGGGATAACAGCCGTAATCCGTTGTTTGATGTCATGTTTATTTTGCAAAATACAGCCATTCCGTCGGTCGCATGCGGAGATACCGTATTCGAGTCTGTCGATCGGCCAGCGGCAGCGTCCAAGTTCGATCTGACGTTGGAAGTGATCGAGAAGGCAGGCAGCCATTCGCTGCAATGCCGATTCGAATACCGGACAAGGCTGTTCCGCCGAGAGCGGATCGAGCGGATGGCCGCCCATTGGATTCGACTGCTAGAGGCGGTAGTCAGCAGCCCGGATGTGCCGATCGCCGATCTGCCGCTGCTGGACGAGCAGGAACGGGTGCAACTGCTGCATACGTTCAATAGGACGGCAGTGGATCATCCGTTCGAGTCGATGACCTTGCACGAGATGTTCCGTCGGCAGGTCGAACGTACGCCTGAGCGTGTCGCGGCTGTGTTCGGCGATGGTGCCGAGACGCTGACATACCGCGAGCTTGATGAGCGGTCGGATCTACTTGCGATGCAGCTTCGGGCACAAGGCGCAGCACTCGGGGACGCAGTTGGCCTCATGGCCGAGCGGTCGCCGGCTCTGATTGTCGGCGTACTCGCGATTCTGAAGGCAGGCGGAGCGTATGTGCCGCTGCCGCCTGATTTTCCGGCGGAGCGACTGCGCTTCATGGCCGAAGACAGCGGGCTGAAGGTCTTATGCGTACAGCATAGTTGGGAGCGAGTCGCTGCGGAGGCGCTTGCGACGCAGCTCATCATCACGCTTGATGGAGATGGAAATTGTGAGGCGACTCAATCCGATGCGGTACATGCCATCGATCTCAACGAAGTACACATTACTGCTGACAATCTTGCCTATATTCTGTTCACCTCCGGTTCGACCGGTAGACCGAAAGGTGTCATGATCCGCCATGAGGCTGTCATGAACCGTATCGGCTGGATGCAGCGTGCTTATCCGCTTCAAGCGGAGGATGTCATCGTGCAGAAGACGCCATACAGCTTCGACGTCTCCGTCTGGGAGCTGTTCTGGTGGATGCTCGCAGGCGCATCAGCTGCTTTCCTGGCGCCAGGCGCCGAGAAAGATCCGGCAGCACTTCTGGAGGCCATGGAGGCGAGCGGCGCGACGACAATCCATTTTGTACCGTCCATGCTTGCAGCCTTCACCGAGACAGCGCAGTCGCAGCCAGTAGAGCAGCTTCAGCGGAAGCTGCGAACGCTAAGGCGTGTATTCGCAAGCGGCGAAGCGCTGCAGCCGAGCCATGTCGAACGGTTCTACGAGCTGATGGCTGTCGCACAGAACGCCGATGTTCGGCTGATCAATCTGTACGGTCCGACCGAAGCAACGGTGGACGTGACGGTATATGAATGTGAGCCAGGAGCAACGCTCCGCTCGGTACCTATCGGCCGTCCGATCGATAACACGACCATTTATGTCCTAAGCCCGAACGGCACGGAACTGCAGCCTATCGGCGTACCGGGAGAATTGTGTATTGGCGGCGTTCAAGTGGCATCGGGATACGTGAATCGTCCTGAGCTTACAGCAGAGCGGTTCGTTCAAGATCACTTCTCTGATCATCCTGGCGCACGCATGTATCGGACAGGCGATTTGGTTTGCTGGACGGAAGAGGGACTGCTTGATTATATCGGGCGAATCGATAATCAGGTCAAAATCCGCGGCCATCGCATCGAACTTGGTGAAATAGAGCGAGCGCTGCTATCGCACGAGGCTGTATCCGAGGCGGTGGTGAGCGTCGTTGATGGCGCAGCTTCGGTTGAAGGAGATCGCTCCTTATGCGCCTACATCGTCGCCAATCGCGCGTGCACGGCACGAGAGCTTCGCGAGCATTGCACAGCATTGCTTCCAGCCTACATGCTGCCGGCAGCATACGTGCAGCTCACACATATGCCATTGACGGCAAGCGGCAAAGCAGACCGCAAGGCGCTGCCGAAGCCGAAGGAAGGCGCGGCACTAGGGACAGGTACCGCATATGCAGAGCCTCGTACTGAGACCGAGAAGGCGCTCGCAGCACTCTGGCGGCAATTGCTGCAGCGTGAGGAAGTGGGCATACGGGATCAATTTTTCGAGCTGGGCGGCAATTCACTGCTGCTTATTCGACTTCATCGGGCGCTGCAGGATCGGTATCCGCAGTATGAATCGGTCAGCGTAGGCGATCTGTTCGCCTTCCCGACAATCGAGCAATTGGCACGGCATCTAGATGAGATCAGCAGTCAGAATCAGAATGCGGAAACGCCTGAGCTGATCGCGCTGCCGGACAGCTGGAGGGTCGAACTGGAGCCAAGCAGCTCCATACAGCTTTATCGTTCTGCCCTGCCGCAGGAAACGGTAGAGCAGTTGACAGCGCTTGGTCAGTCCGGTGGTCTTGGCGCACAAGAAGCGGGGCTTGGCGTATTCGTGCTCGTACTCGCTCAGCAGCTAGGTCGGCCAGCTTATGAACTGGCTGTGGATGGCTTCGGCAATCAGGTGAGACTGCTCAAGGTCGATCTTCGCCAAACACGAGGTTTTGCTGATCTATTGGCTTCCATCGGCAGTTGGCAGATTGAACAGACACCTGTACGAGCTGCAGCGCCGAAGCGAAACATGATGCGGGCAGGCGATGCATTAGTGATCTATCGCGCTATGCCATCGGCAGAGCTGACGGTGGATTGGACAAGCAGGGCCGCCATCGTGTTTGGTGTAGAGCTTGGTTCCGCGCATGATTCCGCGACGGCCAGCCTGCTGCTTCGCATCGATGCGTCAGTGGTCAGCAAGCAGAAGACGGCACAGCTCATGCAAGCGTTCGCCGCTGCCTGCCGCAAGCTGGCCCCTGCCGTTGCATCCCGCGCAGAGCTTTAGCTGGAGCATTACAGAATAGAAACATCGTACCTTATCGACTTATAGAGGTCGTTCAAAAAGCGTGCTGAAAGTCCGACTTTTTGAACAAGTGCTTATACGAAAGGAAAGGGATCGATTGTGAAATTTAATGTGAAAGCGCTGGCTGGCTCCGTGCTGCATGCGGTGATGTATTTGCTTGTATTCTGGGTTGTTTCCGAGCTGCATGGGATGTTGTTCATCGACAAGTTCGAAGGGTACCGGAACTTTATGAACGACAACATTCCCGTATTCCTATGCACCGTATTCGGAGGCGTCTTCGTCTTGTTCCTGCTTGTCTCCTATGCGCAACAGAAGTTGTCCAAGGGGCGGATTGGCGGCATATTGGAGACTGCTAGGTTCCATAAACTGAAAGCTGCCGATATTCGTCTGCTCGTCTACATCGGGATCGCAGGCACGCTGCTGTTCATCAGCGTGATGAATCTTCCTTACGTCCGTGACAATACGCAGGACTTCCAATCGTATGTGGACACGTTCAGCCGGGCGGACTCCTTCATTTATGTCCTAGTAGGCGTTGGTTTCCTTGCCGTTTGCTTCGAGGAACTGCTGTTCCGCGGCATTTTGTTCAATGCGCTTGAAAGGACGCTTCCGCTCTGGGCTACGGTTCTCACTACCTCGCTCGTATACGGCTATTTCCAGCCAAGCTTCTGGGTGAGCGTCACGTCCGTGTTCTTAAGCGTGCTCTACTGTCTCGTGTATGCCAAGCTGCGTTCCCTCTGGTCATCGATCCTCATTGGCTCCGTCATTAACTGCCTCATCATGCTGACCAAAGTATGGGGCGTTCATGACGCGATGGCGAAGCTGCCAGGATTTGCGCTGCTGCTCGCCGCCGTTCTGTCGCTGTTGTTCATCGTCTTTGCGCTCTTCGTCATGTGGAAGGGCTGGCAGCCGGTTCGTCCTTATGCTGTATTGACAGGTAAGGTAGGGCTGATTGTGGCGCTGTACTACATCCTGCTGCAAATTCTCGTCGTCATCTGGGATAATGCGGTGCTGCCTCGCTACCCGTCGCTTGCTGAGCACGGCATCATCGGGTTGTACACGAACGCGCTGCTGTCCTTCCCGATGTTCTATTTCCTCTACAAGAGGCTGTATAAGCAAAATTTGTGGAAGCTCGCTCGATTTGAAACCGTCGGCTGGAAGCCGCAGCTTCTTAATGTCGCGCTCGCGATCTGCATGGCGATCTGGGTCATGAGCTTGTTCAGCATTCCGCAGGTGAAGGACGCGGCGCCGGGCTTCGAAAGCATCGTCGGCTTTTTCCTCTTTCAGAACGCCTGGGTGTTCTTCAGCTTCTTCGTCATCAACTCGGTGTACAAAGAGGTGCTGTTCCGCGCCTTGCTGTTCAACGAATTGCGCAGCAAGCTGCCGGTAACGGCTGCGATGATCATTACCGGCATTCTGTACGGCATCTTATTCTTCTCGGGCGATTTGCCGCTGACGCTGTATGGTACGGCCGGCGCCGTTATTTTCGGTATGCTGTATATTTGGCACCGTTCCATCTGGATTACGATCGTCAATGAATATGTGTTGTTCTCGACCTACTACTTGATTCGCAACCAGTTCGGATTGCCGGAAGGCGCAGGCCTATATGTGCTGCTCGTAGCAAGTTCGGTTGGCATTCTCGTTCTGCTGTATGCATTATGGCGCATTCGACCGCAGGCGATGACGACGACCGTACGCACTTCGCATGATGTTCAGTTGGATGCCTAAGCTTCGACTTGCGGATTGATGAAACGAATAGAGGAGAGGGGAGACGGTTATGACGATGCAAGAGCTGGAGTGGTGGAATGAGTCGCTGACCGATGAGCAACAAGCGCCGCTGGATGTGGAGCAAGTGGCCCAGCCGTCCGCCTCCCGCGACGTTGCAATAATCGGGATGGCTGTACGGCTGCCGCAGGCAGATTCCCTTCAAGACTGGTGGAGCGGGCTCCGGGAAGGCCTGGATGCCGTCGGCGAGTTCCCGCAAGCAAGAAGGAAAGACGTCGAGTCGCTGCTCTCCGATACGAAGCTGCCAGGCGGGAAGGCTGCTTATTATGACGGGGCGTATTTGGAGCGAATCGATGCATTCGACCATCGGTTTTTCCGCTTGTCGCCGAAGGAAGCTTCGCTTATGAGTCCGAACCAGCGCATCTGGCTGGAGACGGCATGGGGCGCGCTGGAGGATGCCGGCTATGGCGGCGATCGGCTGCTGGGGACGCGTACAGGAGTCTATATGGGCTATAACGGGGATGCGTTCCATGATTATAAAAGGTTAATCGCCGAACGCGACCCTGCCTCGCTGTCGCTTGCGATACCTGGCAATCTATCCGCAGTGACGGCGGGGAGGCTGTCGTACCTGCTTGATTTCAAAGGACCGAGCATGGCGGTTGATACCGCCTGCTCGTCTTCGCTCGTTGCCCTTCATCTGGCTATTCAGGCGATTCGTTCAGGGGAATGCGATCAAGCGGTCGTCGGCGGAGTGAAGACATATCTGCTGCCCGTCGACCTCGGCATTCGCATCGGCATTGAGTCGCATGATGCGCGGGCGCGTACGTTCGATGCCGCATCGGACGGCACAGGCGGCGGGGAAGGCTGCGCGGCGATTCTGATCAAGCCGCTCGATCAAGCGCTGCGAGACGGAGATGCCATTCACGCAGTCATTCGCGGCTCGGCAATCAACCAAGACGGTGCATCCATTGGACTGACTGCGCCTAATGCACGTGCGCAGGAGGAGGTCATCGCGGCTGCTTGGGAGGATGCGGGCATCGACCCGGAGACGATCGGGTATATCGAAGCGCATGGCACCGGCACGAAGCTTGGCGATCCGATTGAAGTTGCGGGCATAACGAATGCGTTCCGCCGTTATACCGACCGCAAGCAGTTCTGCGCAGTCGGTTCGGTGAAGACGAATATCGGGCATCTCGATACGGCTGCGGGCATAGTTGGTTTGGTCAAAACGGTGCTCGCCTTGCGCAGCGGCGAGCTGCCTCCACTGGTTCACTACCGCAGTCCGAATCCGGAGATTCCGTTCGAACGATCGCCGCTGTACATCCCGGCCGCGCTGCAAGCTTGGCCTCGCGCCGCTGAAGGCGTGCCTTACCGAGCCGGCGTCAGCTCGTTCGGCATGAGCGGGACGAACGCGCATGTCGTGCTGGAAGAAGCTCCTCGACTGCCTGCTCGCGATGAGATAAAGACGGGGCCTGCCGCCGCTCGGTTACTGCCGTTGTCGGCCAAATCGCGAACGGCGCTGCGAGCGCTGCTTGGCAGCTATGTGGAGTGGCTCCGAGGAGAAGGTGCGCTGCTGCCGCTCGCAGACATTTGCTGCACGGCTGCGGTAGGACGTGGACATTACGGTTGGCGCGCTGCCATTGGCGCGCATGGTCATGAACAGCTGGCAGCAGGGCTGCAGCAGCTCGCGGAGACGCTGGACCGACTGCCTGCTTCCTTGACACCGGGCTTGGTCATGAACAGCGGCGGCGGCTGGCTTGGCGTACCGCGTCAAGGAGACGAGGAACGTGCTGTTGATCCGTCTTCCGATTTGCGTAATTTGACGGCGGTCGGCCGTCTGTATGCGGAAGGAGCGTCGATTGATTGGCCGAGGTTGTGGGCTGGGGCATCGGCTCGTACGGTCCATTTGCCGATTTATCCATTTGATCGCATTCGTTGTTGGATTGAGGAGGGAACTGCTGAACTTCAAGCAGGTTATCGCAAGCCTGCGGACTATGGTACTGATCAAGCTGCGGTTGCTGTCGATACGGCAGCATCGGCTTCGGATCAAGCAGACAACAGAGCAGCGGCTGCTGCTGTTGAGCTTACGGGCCGAGCGGATAACCGCTATACCCGTGCGGAACAGCTAGCGGCGGAAGCGTGGTCAACGGCGCTTGGCTTAACGACGATTGGCGTCGAAGAGGACTTCTTCGAAGCAGGCGGAGATTCTATTCTCGCGCTTCGCGTTGCGAGCGCGCTGGAGGCGGCAACAGGCGGAAGCTTCAGCGCTATGGATATCACTCTTCAACCAACCGTGACAGAACTAGCAGAGCTGTTGGAGGAGCAGATGCCGTCACTGAACGACGACGAGCCTAATGACTTGTCAGCAGCAACGGTGGTTATTTCAGCGATAGACACAGCGGTTCTACCGGCTCGGCAGGACAAGCTGCTTCCGTTATCCCGTTCACAGCGGCGAATTCTGCTTAACAGCTATCAGCCGGGAGCCGAGCGTTATCATCATATGACGCTCGCTTATACGATCACTGGAACAATTGCAATAGATCGCCTGGAGCGGGCATTCGCTGCGCTTGTCAGCCGTCATGAGTCGCTGCGGACGACATTCGAATGGACAGAAGACGGAGAACCTGTGCAGCGGGTACATCCTTCTGCGCCATTCCGATTGGAGCGCAGTACGGTTGCATCCGAGAATGAATGGAATGAATATGCGGCTTCTTTCGTGCAATCATTCTCGCCTGATAAGCTGCCTCTCTTGCGCGTTGGTCTGGCAACCGCGCCGACGAATCGTCATTTACTCGTATTGGATGCTCATCATCTTATACTCGATGGCGCTTCCCTAGTCATGCTGCTCGGCGAGCTTGTTGCGCTTTACGAAGAGAAGCCGCTGCCGCCTGTTAAGGTGCAGTATGGCGATTATGTTATGCGTCAACTCGCTTGGCTCGAGAGTGAAGAGAAGATGGTTCAGCGAGCCTATTGGTTGGAGCGAACGATGGCAGGGGCACTGCCGAAGCTGACGCTGCCGCTCGACCGGCAGCGGCCTGCATGCAAGTCGCAAGAGGGTGGCTGCTATCGATGCATCGTGCCAGCCGATACCGTTCGCTCGATTCAACGGACGGCAGCCGCTTGCCGGACATCAACACACGCGGTACTGCTCGCCGCTTACAGTCTGCTGCTCAGCCGGTGGGCGGGCCAATCCGACCTTATCATCGGCTCACTCGCCAATGGCAGAGAGGATGCACTGCTGCTGGGGGCAGCGGGGGTGTTCATCAATTTCATTCCGATTCGGCTGCATATTACGGAGGATCAGACGGCAGAAACGTTCATCCGATCCGTGCACGCGGTTACGACAGAGGCGCATGCGAACGGCCGTTACCCGTTCGATGAATTAGTGTCTGAGCTTGGCGCGACGCAGGATCGCTCTCGTTCGCCGATCTATGATGCCATGCTTGTCTACCACAATCATGCGGCGGGCAGTGAAGCATTCGAAGCGGGTGGGATTTCGTTCGAACAGTATCCGCTCCCGCGTACGACATCGATGCTGGATGTGAAGCTTGATTTGTTCATATCGGCAAGCGGCGAGCTGCACGGCGTATGGGAGTACGATGCGGCACTGTTTGATGAGACGACCATTGTCAGCATGGCAGCGCAATTCATATCGCTGTGCGACGCATTGTGCGCGGAACGAAATCAAGAGCTGTCGGAGCTGGAGCCGCTCAGTTCGGCGCAGGAAGCCGAGTATGAAGAGCGGCGAATGCTGAATTTCGCACTAGAGCCATCGATCCCTTTACGGTCGGCAGCGGACCAGGCTCCTGCACGACCTGTCTTTCATGTTCATATTGCGGCGACATTCACGGCCGAACCGCTAGAGCAGCATCTGAAGGCGTGGCTGGCGCTATTCGGCTGGTCGCCGGTCATTACGTTTGCGCCTTTCAATCAAGCGCTGCAGGATGTGCTTCGACCGCTGCCTGCCACTACGACTAATCCAACAGCAGATGATCAGACCCGAGCAGTAAGATTGCTGCTCATTCGGCCTGAAGACTGGCTCGGGGAGCAAGGCGCTGAGCAGCAGCTGGCGCTGCTTGAGTCCGACCTTGCAAGGCTGACAGCGCTGCTGGGGGAAAGGCCGGACCGCGCGCCTGTTCTGATCGGGCTGCTCCCAGCCGGGTCGCTGCAGCGGATTGCAGATTCGGAGCGGCAAGCTTTATTAGCGAGGTGGCATCGCACGTGGCGTGTTGAGGCTGCAGCGCATGGGGTGTCGGTTGTTGATTTTGCCCATGTAGCAAGTCGTTACTTCGTTGATGCTATAGAGGATGCGGTAACGGAATCCGTAGGGCATATCCCTTATACGGAACCATACTTTGCTGCTATGTCGGCGCATCTGGCTCGTGGACTCATTGCCGGCAGTCAAGCCTCGCCGTTCAAAGTGATTGCCGTGGATGCGGATAACACCCTGTGGCGCGGCGTATGCGGAGAAGATGGAGCCGAGGGCGTTTCGGTGACGCCAGGTTTTGCCGCTTTGCAGCGGAAGCTGCTGCAGGCGCGGTCTGAAGGTTTCCTGCTCGTTCTGTGCAGTAAGAACAACGAGTCTGACGTCTGGGATGTGTTCGAGCGCAATCCGGGTATGCTGCTGAAACGGGAGCATTTTGCCGCATGGCGCATTGATTGGGACCCTAAATCCGGCCATGTGCGAGATATTGCGCAAGAGCTCGATGTATCGGCAGACAGCTTCATCTTCCTTGACGATAATGCGGCAGAATGTTTAGCGATGATGGCTGCTTGTCCAGAGGTGCTGACGATCAAAGTGCCGGAAGATACGGTCGGCCAATTGGCTGCTTTCGCAGATCATCTATGGGCGCTCGACCGTGTGCAGGTAACGGAAGAGGATCGACGGAGAGCTGATCGTTATGGCGAGGAGCGGCAGCGTAAGCTGGCAGAAGCCTCGATGTCGTCGATGGAGCAGTATTTGGCTAGTTTATCGATTAAGCTCACCGTTCGACCGCTGCAGAGGGAAGACGTGCCGCGAGCGTCACAGCTAACGTACCGTACGAACCAATTTAATTCGACTGGCATTCGCAGCAGCGAGGATCAGATCATGCAGCAGGCGCAGCTGGGCCGCGTGTTCGTGTTAGCGGCATCGGATCGGTATGGTGACTACGGTCTAGCAGGTCTTGCTGTCGTTGATGCGGACGAAGAGACGATGCGTATCGAATCGTTCATGTTGAGCTGCCGCGTCCTCGGCAGAGGAATTGAATATGCCGTATTGGATCGGCTTGCTGCAATTGCTGATGAGCAGAGCTTGACTAAGATCCGGATCGACTACATGCCTACGGCGAAAAATGCCCCGTTCGCTGCCTTCCTGCGCACATTGCCAGGCGGAGAGAGATGGAACGCAGAAGGAGCATTGCTGTTGTCGCGTCATGAAGTACCGGATGCTCCAGCTCATATTACGCTCGAAGACAACATTGAGTCTGTTCATCGTCAGGAGCCATTGGATAAACAGATGAGTCAGCACGGCATGAGGCCTGTCCATGTGATGGAGTCTACCGAAAGGTATGATACAGCTCGTCCATCGGAAGTAGGAACGGACTGGAATTGGAGCTTCCTGCCGGAAGATGAATACGAAGCTCATCAGCTATTCCATTTCGCTTACGCCGAAGCGCTTGGCTATGTGAGGGGGGAGCAGCTTGTTGATTTTACAAGAGAATGGTTTGTTCACGAAGCAGTGGATCAAGCTGCACGCGCTTATAATGAGCCGCTGCAAGGCGAGACGGAAGAGGTCTTAGCTGAGCTATGGCGCGAAGCGTTTGGTGTTGGAATAAGGCTCCGCAGGACCGATACGTTCTTCGATGCCGGCGGCGATTCACTGCGAGCGGCATCCCTTGTGTCTGCAATCGTGCGGCACTTCGGCGTCGGCGTAACGCTGACGGAGCTATTCGTACATTCCTCGATCAGTGAAATGGCTGAACTTATCGATAGGAAGCGAAAGGCAGGCGTTCTAGAAGCAGCATTAACGCCTCAGCTAACCGCGGCGCCAGCTGCAGCGTCTTACCCTGTTACATCTGCTCAGCGAAGAATGTACGTACTGCAGCAGCTTGATCCGTCCGGAACCGCGTACAACATTCCGACCGTATTGGAGCTTCGCGGAGAGCTGGACGAGCAGCGTCTCGCAGCTGCGATCAGCCAATTGATCGAAAGGCATGAGGCGCTGCGTACGACATTCGTCCTGCAAGACGGGGAGCCTGTGCAGCGTATTGCCGATGCTGCTTCGGTTGCGGTGACAGCAGCAGCATTCAGCCGCCATACGATCCTAGATCAATCGGCCGCGGATGCTGCCGTGCAATTCGTTCAGCCTTTCGATCTGTCGACGGGTCCGCTTATGAGAATTGCACTGTTAGAGACGTCTGATTCAGAGCAGCGCTATCTGCTGTTTGATATTCATCACATTATTGCCGACGGCGTATCGGTCAATGTATTGGTGGATGAGGTGATCCGGTTGTATAACGAGCAATCGATGGCGCCGCTGGAGCTTCAATACAAAGATTATGCGGTGTATGTGCAGCAGACGGGGATGAGCAGCGAGGAATTGCTGCAACGGCAGATCCTTCGATTAGGCGATCATCTGCCGAAGCTGGAGCTGCCGCATGATCATGAAAGGCCCGCCGTTATGGAACGTGCCGGTGTCCGTTATGATCTGATCATCGATCATGAACAGACGGCTGGCATCCAGAGACTTGCCAGGCGAACGGAAACGACGCCATTCATGGTGCTGCTGGCAGCTTACGCAGTATGGCTGATGCGGTTATCGGGGCAGCAAGACGTCGTGATCGGTGCGCCGATGGCAGGCCGCACCGTGTCTGGCACCGAGCGGATGGCGGGGTTGTTCGTCAATTCGGTGCCGATTCGACTGGCGCCATTAGAAGCTCGTTCCTTCGAGCAGCTGCTGCATGATTCGAAGCCGCAAGTGTTAAGCGCGATCGAAGGGCAGGAGGTGCCGTTCGAGGAGCTGGTCGATCGTATGCTCCCGCCGTCCGAAAGGAATATGGGCCGCAATCCGCTCTTCGATGCCATGTTCTCGATGCTCAATATGCCGCATGCGGAGATGACAGTTGATGACGGGCTTCATGTTCGCCAGCTGGATATCGACTTCGGTACGGCTCAATTCGACGTTGGATTGTCGGCGCTCGAGCGGGACGGGCAGCTTCAGCTGACGTTCCAATATGCGAAGCAGCTATTCCATCCATCCACAATGTCGCGGTGGACCTCGATGTTCGGACGTCTTCTTCGTCAACTGCTGCAATCGCCGGATGCTGCGATCGGCGCTCACGATATTCTCGATGTCGAGGAACGACACCGTTTGTTGTATACGTTCAACAATACGGCTGTTGATCAACGGCTTGGCGTGAACACGTTGACGGATATGTTCCGCAGGCAAGCGATGTTGACGCCTGAACGTACTGCGGCTTGGTTCGAGACGGAACAGCTGACCTATCTGGAGTTGGACGAACGATCGGATTCGATTGCTCAGCAGCTGCTTGCTTCTGGCGTTCGTCGAGGTGATGCGGTCGGCCTAATGGCTGAGCGGTCGCCGGCATTGCTTGCGGGAGTACTCGGGATTCTGAAAGCAGGCGGGGCTTATGTGCCGCTGCCGCCTGATTTTCCGACGGAACGGCTTCGATTCATGGCAGAGGACAGCGGTTTGCACGTTGTCTGCGTGCAGCAGCAATGGCTGGCAGTGCCGGAAACTTCGCTCGCTGACTGTGAACTTCTTGTTATAGATACGGATGGACAAGTCATTAACCGAGAAACTTCCGCCGATAACAGCATGAACTTCGAACCTGTAACGGAAGACGATTTAGCTTATATTTTGTTCACTTCCGGCTCAACTGGCAGACCAAAAGGCGTCATGATCCGCCACGGAGCGGTCATGAACCGAATCGGTTGGATGCAGCGCGCTTATCCGCTCGAAGAAAAGGACGTTATTCTGCACAAAACCCCTTACAGCTTCGACGTGTCCATCTGGGAGCTGTTCTGGTGGATGCTGGCCGGCGCATCGGTCGCATTAGCGCCTCCTGGTGCGGAGAAGGATCCTGTCGGGCTGCTTCAGCTAATCGAGAAGCACCGTGTAACGACGATGCATTTCGTCCCCTCCATGCTTGCTGTATTCGTTGAATCGTCGCAGTCGCAGTCGACCGATAGCTTGCGTTCGAAGTTCCATACATTGAGGCATGTATTTGCAAGCGGCGAAGCATTGCAGCCAGGACATGCGGAGCGGTTCTATGAAGTTGTACGATTCGGTGCCGATAATCAGGTTGTACGCTTGATTAATCTCTATGGCCCGACGGAGGCGACGGTGGACGTTACTGTCTACGAATGTGAGCCAGGCATATCGCTGCGGACGGTGCCCATCGGCCGGCCGATTGACAATACCACGTTATATGTACGGAATTCGAGCGGGCAGCTGCAGCCGATCGGCGTACCCGGCGAGCTCTGTATCGGCGGCGCGCAGGTTGCTGCCGGATATGTGAATCGTCCAGCGTTAACGGCTGAACGGTTCATTGCAGATCCATTCGCAGCCATCGAGCAGGGGAATTTGTATCGTACAGGCGACTTGGCAAAATGGACGGATGAAGGACTGCTCGAGTACATGGGAAGGCTTGACGATCAGGTTAAAATCCGCGGGCATCGTATCGAGCTCGGCGAAATCGAGCGAGCTCTGATGACCTGCGAGGCCGTATCCGAAGCCGTTGTTATTGTCGTAGAAGATGACGCGGGCAGCCGCTCCTTATGCGCGTTTATCGTCGCGGAACGCAGCTGCACCGCAGGAGAGCTGCGCAAGCATTGCGCTGATCTGCTCCCGAGCTACATGCTGCCTGAAACCTATGTACAGCTCGCTAGTATGCCTCTTACAGCCAGTGGCAAGGCAGATCGCAAAGCGCTGACGAAGCTGCACGTCAGCCAGGCAATGGAAACGGGAACGACTTATGCCGTTCCAACGACCGAGACCGAACAAGCGCTGGCAGAGCTGTGGCAGTCCATTCTGAACCGCGACGCCATTGGCATCGATGATGAGTTCTTCGAGCTTGGCGGCAACTCGCTGCGAGCCGTGGCGCTGAATGCGCGCATCGAGGAGCGATTTCATGTACGTCTCGAGCTGCTTACGTTGTTCCGAGCAACGACGATTCGCCGATTAAGCGTATGCATAGAAGAGGCGCTTACAGCGCCAACCGTTCGGGTAACGGAGCTGCGATTCCCGCATGCGCTGCCTCAACCGTATTATCCGGTCTCCGCAGCGCAGCAGCGAATGCTGCTTCATCAGCAGCTGCAGCCGGGCAGCTTGTCCTATCATATGACAACGGTGCTTCGCTGCGAAGGCGGACTGGATAGCGGCAGACTGAAGATTGCTTTGCAGGAACTGGTCCGCATGCATGAATGTTTGCGAACTTCTTTCGAGCAGCGCGGCGGCCACATGGTCCAAGCGATTCATCCGTCGATCGAACAGCTGCCAATGTCCGTATGGGAGCTGGATTCATTCAAGCAAACCTATGAACTGCACATGTTCTCGGTTGAAGCATCTATCGATGTCATGTTAGAGCTGTGGCGCAAGCCATTCTCGCCGCGACAGGCGCCGTTATTCCGTCTAGATGCGGTCAAACTGGCGGATCAATCATTTCTGCTCCTATTCGATATCCATCATGCGGTTTCCGACGGTTTGTCTGCTGCTATCCTGCTGCAAGATCTAGCAGATCTGTATGAGGGACGACAATTGGCTGCTCCGACGCTTCAGCAGAAGGATTACACGGAATGGCTGCGTCAGTCATTGACAGATGGCAGCATGAAGGCAGCTGCAGCATGGTGGATGGCTCAGTTCGAGGATGGTATTCCTATGCGGGTCATACCAATTGAAATATCTCGTACTGCCGTCTCGGTGGAACAGTCGCAGAGAGCTGAAGCTGTAATTATAAGGCTGGATGCCAATCGTTCTGACAATATTAAATCCATGGCACAACGCTATAACTGCACGCCTTTCATGGTGCTGCTCGCTGCTTATGAGGCCGCATACAGCTGGTGGACATCATGCGACGACACTATAATCGGTCTTCCTATCGCAGGTCGAAGCCATGTGGATCTGCAGCGCACTACAGGTCTGTTGCTGAATGTCGTTCCACTGCGAGGCCGACCATCTGCGGCCATGACGTTCGAGGAACTGCTGGCGGATGTGAAGAAACGAATGGTAGACATGCTGCAGCATTCTCACTATCCGGCAGAGCTGCTTGTAGAGGCGCTGGATGAGCGCGGTCTCATCCTGTGGGAGTCTTCGCGTCATCCGCTATTCGACACATTGTTCGTCATGCAGGACGCAGTAGATCGTAAGGCGGCAGCAGGTAGAGTCCGCTGGCAGCCTATCGCGCATTATACAAGTTCGGCGAAGCTGGACCTCGCAGTTCAAGTCGAGGAACAGAACGGTGCATATGAGCTGACCTTCGAGTATCGAAGCGCCTTATTCGGTGAAGCTGCGATCCAGCGGCTGGCGGCATGTATGGAGCAGATTCTTGCAGGAGCTGTTGAAGGACCGAACGCTGCATTATGCACCCTTACATCCTATAGCAATTCGCTTGTAACTGTCGCAGCATCTGCCGATGTGTCGGACAACCATTCGGTCGGCCGCTCGGAGAAGGCGCCTGATTTGTTCGAAGATGCGTTTGATTTCTAGACAGCGGCTTGACTTCGGATTAGCTGGAGAGTAATATTTAAAGGAATAAGTAACGATTCGATGATGGGACCAAGTACCCGCGTACACGTACACAGAGAGAGACGCCAAGGCTGCAAGCGTCTTTATGGTGGCGAGGCGAATGACTTCCCTGAGAACGAACGGTGAACACAAGGCGGCGTAACCCTGTATTGTTTGGGATAGTCGATGCTGATGTCATTAGCCGGATCGCGTGTAGCGGGCGTTAACCGTTATGAGCGATTCTTCGATCGTAGGCCAGCAGCCTATCGTGACAAGACTCGGAATGTGGGTGGCACCACGGGAGAACAACGACAATCTCTCGTCCCTGATTGACCGAATGATTCGGCAGTCAGGGGCGGGAGTTTTTTTGTTTTGTACAGGAGCATGCCGGGCTGACCGAGTTGAAGTTATGAATTTGATAGTTGCAAGCAATTGCTTCAAGCAGTAATACCGAAGAAGAAAGCAGGGGGATTCACCATGGCATTCCAGAAACCGCCGGGAACGCAGGATTTCCTGCCGGGCGCTGTAGAGCGCTGGCAGTTCGTTGAGAGCAAGGCGCGCGAAATTTGCCGCCGCTTCAACTTCCGTGAAATCCGGACGCCGATCTTCGAATCGACCGAGCTGTTCCAACGCGGCGTTGGCGAGACGACGGACATCGTCGAGAAAGAGATGTATACGTTCACCGACCGCGGCGACCGCAGTCTGACGCTGCGTCCGGAAGGAACGGCAGGCGCCGTTCGCGCCTACGTCGAGAACAAGCTGTACGGCGAACCGGATCTGACGAAGCTGTACTACATCGGACCGATGTTCCGCTACGAGCGTGCGCAAGCCGGTCGTTACCGTCAATTCCATCAATTCGGCATCGAGGCGCTTGGCGCCGTTGATCCAGCGCTCGATGCAGAAGTTATTGCACTCGGCTACACGTTCTATACAGAGGTCGGTCTCAAAAGTGTTGGCGTCGAGATCAACTCTGTCGGTACGCCAGCCGTACGCGCCGCATTCCGCGAGCGTCTGCTCAGCTTCCTGGAGCCGAAGCGCAGCCTGCTGTGCAAGGACTGTCAGTCGCGGATGGATCGCAACCCGCTGCGCGTGCTCGACTGCAAAGTCGATCAAGCGCATTTCGAGGGCGCGCCTTCGATTCTCGACAGCCTCGACGACGAGTGCCGCACGCATTTTGACAAAGTCCAAATGTACCTCAGCGACATGAACATTCCGTTCTCCGTTAATCCTCGTCTCGTGCGCGGTCTGGATTACTACACGCACACGGCGTTCGAGTTCAAGGCGGAGGGCATCGGCGCGATCGATACGATCGGCGGAGGCGGCCGATACAACGGTCTAGTGTCCGAAATCGGCGGTCCGGATCAGCCGGGCGTTGGTTTCGGTTTGGGCATTGAGCGGACGGTACTGCTGCTGGAGCACCAGCAGACAGAGCTGCCGGACTTGACCGCGATCGATGCGTACGTTGTCGCTCTTGGCGATGCGGCGGAGCGCGAGGTTTCTAAGCTTATCTACGGCATGCGCCAGCGCGGGTTGTCCGTGGAGCGGGATTATCAGGGCCGCAAGATGAAGGCGCAGATGAAATCGGCTGACCGTCTGAAGGCACGTTTCACGGCCATTCTCGGCGACGATGAGCTTGAGCGCGGCGAGATTGCACTCAAAGCAATGGCAACTGGCGAGCAGCGTTTCGTGAAGCTCGATCAGCTGGCTGACGAAATCGCAAACAGCAAGCAGCAATAGCAAGTACACTGGCAAGCAACTCCCTATCATACAACCGAAGGAGCTTGATCTCTCATGATGTTGAAAACTCATTCCTGCGGTACGCTGACCAAAGCAGATGTCGGCCAAACCGTAACGCTGAACGGCTGGGTGCAGCGTCGCCGCGACCTTGGCGGCGTATTGTTCATCGACCTGCGCGACCGTACGGGTATCGTGCAAACGGTATTCAACCCTGATTTCTCCGGCGCTGCACTCGAAATCGCAGACCGCGCGCGCAATGAATATGTACTCGCTGTACGAGGCAAAGTCGTTGAGCGCGATGCTGAAACGTTCAATGCGAACCTCGCAACGGGCGAGATCGAAATCCGCGTAACGGAAATCGAAATCTTGAATGCAGCGAAGACGCCTCCGTTCCCAATCGAAGACGGCGTTGAAGTGGATGAGCCAATCCGCTTGAAGCACCGTTACCTTGACCTTCGTCGCCCTGAGATGCAGCGTACGATGATGCTTCGTTCCAAAACGACGAAAGTATTCCGTGACTTCCTCGACGGTGAAGGCTTCCTGGACGTAGAAACGCCAATTCTGACGAAGAGCACGCCGGAAGGCGCGCGCGACTACCTCGTGCCAAGCCGTGTTCATCCAGAGGAGTTCTACGCGCTGCCGCAATCGCCGCAAATTTTCAAACAGCTGCTCATGGTCGGCGGCCTCGAGCGTTACTATCAAGTAGCACGCTGCTTCCGTGACGAGGACCTTCGTGCAGACCGTCAACCAGAGTTCACGCAAGTCGACATCGAGACGTCGTTCCTGTCGCAGGATCAGCTCCTCGGCATGATGGAAACGATGATGGCACGTATTTTCCGCGAGACGATCGGCGTGGAAATTCCGCTTCCGTTCCAACGTATTACGTATGCTGAAGCAATGGACAAATACGGCTCCGACAAACCGGACCTGCGCTTCGATCTTGAGATCAAGAACATCACGGACATCGTTGCAAACAGTGAAGTAAAAGTATTCGCATCCGTAGCAGCATCCGGCGGCGAAGTTAAAGCGATCAACGCGAAAGGCTGCGCAAGCTGGAGCCGCAAAGAGCTCGACGACCTGCAGCCGTTCGCAGCCCGTTATGGCGGTAAAGGCCTCGCATGGATCACGGTGAAGGATGGCGAGTGGAAAGGTCCAATCGTTAAATTCCTGAAGCCTGAAGAAATCGAAGCGCTGACGGAACGTCTGGGCGTTGAAGAAGGCGACCTTCTCACGTTCTCCGCTGACAAGCCGAAGGTTGTTGCTGACGTACTGGGCAACCTCCGTCTGAAGCTTGGTCGCGACCTCGGTCTTATCGACGAGTCCAAATTCAAGTTCCTGTGGGTCGTTGACTTCCCGCTGCTCGAGTGGGACGAAGATGCGAAGCGTTATGTTGCTATGCACCATCCGTTCACGCGTCCGAACGACGAGGACCTCGAACTGCTCGCGACGGATCCAGGCAAAGTACGTGCACAAGCTTACGATATCGTGCTCAACGGCTACGAAATCGGCGGCGGTTCGATGCGTATCTACAAGCGCGATGTTCAGGAGCTTATGTTCAAAACGCTTGGCTTCTCGATGGAGCAGGCGCATGAGCAGTTCGGCTTCCTGCTTGATGCATTCGAATATGGCACGCCTCCGCACGGCGGTATCGCATTCGGTCTCGACCGTCTCGTTATGCTGTTGACAGGCCGCACCAACCTGCGTGAGACGATTGCGTTCCCTAAAACGGCTAGCGCAACGGACGTTATGGTCGACGCGCCTTCGCAAGTCGAGCTGTCGCAGCTTGAGCAGCTGCATATCCGCACGGTAGCGAAACCAAGCGCGAAGCCTGCCGCTGCTGCTGGTGCTGGCGCTCCGCAAGCCTGATCGCTTCAAGAAGCGGGCATAGCCGCTAGTCATACAACAGGAGAATCGTCCGGCATCTGGCGCAATATGCCGCCTGCGCCGGACATTTTCTGTATTCAGGGATACAAGAAATATCAATGATAGAGAGGTGGATCTTCTCATGCTGCATCAATTCTCGCGGACAGAGCTCGCGGTCGGTCCAGAAGGACTGGACAAGCTGCGCGGCAGCACGGTTGCGGTGCTCGGCATCGGCGGCGTAGGCTCGATCGCGGCTGAAGCGCTGGCGCGTACCGGCGTCGGCCGGCTCATTCTTATTGACAAAGACGTTGTCGATATTACGAACATTAACCGTCAGATTCATGCGCTGACGACGACGGTCGGACAGCCGAAGGCAGATCTGATGGCGGAACGCATCAAGCTCATCAATCCGGAATGCGATGTCATTTCGCTGCGGATGTTCTACACGGAAGAGACGTATGAGCAGCTGTTTGAATATCCGCTGGACTATGTGCTCGACGCATCCGATACGATTTCGTACAAAATCCATCTGATCAAGCAATGCTTGGAGCGGAAAATTCCGATCATCAGCAGCATGGGCGCCGCGAACAAAATGGATCCTACGAAATTCCAGGTCGTCGATATTAGTAAGACGCATACCGATCCAATCGCGCGTGTCGTACGCACGAAGTTGCGCAAAGAGGGCATTAAGAAAGGCGTTAAGGTTGTCTTCTCATCTGAAGAGCCGATGAAGCCGCGTGAAGACGTCACGCAGCGCATCGTGCCGGAGAACGCGCCGGAGATTCGCAAGGCGCAGCAGCCGCCGGCGAGCAACGCTTTCGTTCCTCCAGTTGCAGGTCTGATCATGGTTAGCGTAATCGTGAAGGATCTGCTAGTGGATATCCTGTAGTCATCGAAGAAGCCAGCCTGAATGCATTGGGCTGGCTTTTTTACGTTTCCATTTCCGAACAGGTGTGCGGATGTGCGGTTTTTTATGCTACAATATTCGTTATAGAGGTCTAGTGAGAGAGCAAGTTAAAGGAGCGACGGTACAATGGATTTGTTCAGCTATGCGGACGAGCATACGCCGCGCGCGAGACTGCTCGCGGATCGGATGCGGCCGGAATCGCTCGACGATTATATCGGACAGGAGCATATCATCGGGCCGGGCAAGCTGCTCCGGCGGGCCATTGAAGGCGATCGAATTTCATCGATTCTGTTATATGGTCCGCCGGGATGCGGCAAGACGACGTTGGCCCACATTATTTCGAAGCGGACCGAAGCGGATTTCGTGAAGTTGAATGCAGTCGACGCATCCGTCAAAGATGTTCGCGACGTTATTGATAAAGCAAAGACAGCGAAGATGATGTACGGGCGAAAGACGATCCTGTTCCTCGACGAGGTACATCGTTTCAATTCATCCAGGCAGGACGCACTGCTGCCTGCTGTCGAGCAGGGCATTATTATATTCATAGGGGCAACGACGGAGAATCCTTACCACTATGTGAACGGAGCTTTGCTCTCGCGCTCGACGTTGTTTCAGCTGGAGCCGCTAACGAAGGAACATGCGAGGGAAGCGATGCAGCGAGCGATTGCCGATGAGAAGCGTGGACTTGGGTTCATGCGCCTCAACATCGATGAGGAGGCGATAGCTCACATCGCTCAGACAGCGGGCGGAGACATCCGACGGGCGCTCAATGCGCTTGAGATAGCGGCCGTAACGACGCCGTCCGAGCCGGATGGTTCGGTGCATGTGACGCTGGACGTTGCACAGGAGTCGGTGCGCAAGCCGCTCGCCAAGGCGGACGAATCTACGCAATACGATGTGCTGTCCGCTTTTCACAAGAGTGTTCGTGGTTCCAGCGACGCGGCCTTGTTCTGGTTCCTCTATGCGGTCGAGAAGCTGGGCATGGAGCCGATGGTGTTCATTCGTCGTCTGATCGTTGCATGCAGCGAGGATATCGGACTTGCGAACCCGCAGGCGATGGTGCAAGCGACTACAGCGCTCGAAGCGTATCGCAAAATTGGCTGGCCGGAAGCGAAGTACAACATCGCGCAGGCGATTCTGTTCGCCGTCGAGAGTCCGAAGTCCGATGCAACGACTGTAGCGATCGGTAAAGTGATGGCTGTAATTGAACAATCGGGCACGATGGAAGTGCCGCTCCATCTGCGCGACGCACATTACAAGGGCGCCGTGAAGCTGGGGCATGTCGGCTACCAGTATCCGCATGATTTTCCCGGGCATTATGTCGTTCAGCAATATTTGCCGGACGGCCTGCGCGAGCGGGCGTTCTACGAGGCGACCGAGCAGGGGATGGAGGATAAGATCCGCCAGAACCAGCTGCGGCGGCGGGGTCGATCGAAGGGTTAATAACGAGCTCGTCTATGCACAAGAAGGGCCGATAGGAGTCTGCATACTGCGACTCTTATTGGCCCTTTTTTTCGCTAAATTATAATCTGAATCCGCACTTTCTCATTCTCGTATTTGAGATCGATGCTGCCCTCGTATTTGTCCACGGTGCGTTTAATAATCATAAGTCCATTCCCGCGCAGCACGGTCTCATCGGACTTCGTCGTATAATTGCGCTGGAATAACTGCTTCTGATCTTTGGCAGCAAGCAAGGCGGGGTTTTCCACTGCGAATCGGTATACGGAGCCGGATGTTTTACATATGATACGGATGCATTTGGGCTGCGTTCCTTCATAGGATTCCACCGCTTCAATCGCATTGTCCAGCAGATTGGAGAAAATTTTGACAAGGTCCATAGAAGCTATACGGCTATAATCATGGGAGTCGATATCGAAATCCAGTTCGATATATTTGTCTTTGCACTGCTGCCACTTGGTCTGTAATAGCACCATTAAGACAGGATTCTTGATGCGAGTCGATAAATCAAGCGTTCGAGTATCGACTGAAAGCTGCTTCAAATATTCATTCGTTCGATCGTACATCCTCAAATCCATAAGTCCTCTAAGTACTTGCAGATGGTTCATCACATCATGTCTGCCTGCTTTGATGGACTGCAGAATTTTACTCATCTCCGAAATGTACATGGATTCCGATTCGCGCAGATCATGCTTCAGACTCGTCCGATACCAGCTGCGGAGCGTATAAATGACGACGAGAACAAGGACGACAAACAAGATATCGACGATGATGATCAATCTGTTGCTGTCGACAACTTCATTCCCGATTTCTTGAAGATGGTTCACATCTACATCAATGGCCAAGACGCCAAGCGGGTTACCTTCCGCATTATAAAATGGTACACCGACCGATATATACAGTCCGTGGGCCGGATCGTTAATAATGTCAGTATAGTACGATATGCCCTGCTTCGCCTGATTGACTTGCTTAGGAGGAACGGTGCAAGGCAAACCCATAATATGATCGTCCATACCAGGCGGTAAGGCAGCAACCATTGTCTTCGCGACATCGGTCTCATCAAGTTCCAATGTATAAACATAGAGCGCATTAATGCGGGTGCGGTACTCCTCTAAGTAACGCTGAATAGCATCGTTGTTACTGTCATATTGTTTGGCTGATCGGACCTTCTCGTACGTTATCTTGTCTAGATCATTAGCAATCGTTTCAGCAATGACGATGTACTGCTGAGCGATTGTAATTTGGGAAGCTTTCTCGGTTGTATAGTGGGAAAGCATTATTTTTAAGAAAGTAAGCAGCCCCAGAATGATCAAGGTAAGCAGGATGAAGAAGGCGATCTTCTTCTTAGGGTTGTAGTGATGCGACCTCATGCTATGTTCCTTTCCGATAAAACATGACACTAAACGATTAATATAAAAATTCCGTAAATGTATATTTATTTTATCAGGATTTGTGCATTTCAGGTATTCAAAAATTATTGTATTCATCATTACAATTTTTGATATATCAGTTTCAATCATTGAAGTTGCGCAATTAATAATAATATTCATCCTTGCACAAAAGCGGTGTATGGATTAAAGCAGCTGCAGTTTAGGACAAGTTGTTGTAAATAAATTACATAAAAGTTGCAGTTGACAAACTTTTTTGGTCGGATACAATGAGGATAGGTACACTCCCAGAAGAAGCAACATATCGTGTTGATATACATCCCCCTTTTTTTACCGAAAAAGTTGACCGAGTGCAAAACCGTTTGCCTAGTACAATTTTAGTATATATTAATGAGGTGAGTCGACATGGGAAAGGAAACCGGATTGGCTATGCATAATCAAGGGTGGAAACAGGAGAGGGCGAATGTTAGTTTGCCCGAAGTGCACGGTTCGCTTACAATACCGAAAACAGGTTCATGGTTCCGAAAGTTTCTTGCGTTCGCCGGTCCTGGCTATCTAGTCGCAGTCGGCTATATGGATCCCGGCAACTGGGCGACTGACATCGCCGGCGGATCGATGTTCGGCTATTCTTTGCTGTTCGTTATCCTGTTGTCCAACATTATGGCGATGCTGCTGCAAAGCCTTGCCGGCAAGCTGGGCATCGTAACGGGACGGGATTTGGCGCAGGCTTGCCGAGATCATTACAGCAAGCCGGTTTCGATGGCGTTGTGGATTTTGTGTGAGCTTGCGATAGCGGCATGCGATTTGGCAGAGGTTCTCGGAACTGCGATCGCGCTGAACCTCTTGTTCGGCATCCCGATTCTATACGGCGTCATTATAACCGTGCTTGATGTATTCATCGTGCTGCTTCTGCAAAATAAAGGCTTCCGCTATATCGAAGCACTCGTCATCACGTTAATCGGAACGATTGGCGTCTGCTTCTTGATTGAGATCATCTGGGCGAAGCCAGACGCTGGCGGCGTGCTTGCCGGTTTCGCACCGAATATGGAATTGTTCCGCAACCCCGAAATGCTTTATATAGGCATCGGCATTCTCGGCGCGACGGTCATGCCGCATAACTTGTATCTGCATTCTTCGATCGTACAGACGCGTCAAATCGAGCAGACGCCGAAGGGCAAACGACAAGCGATCCGTTTCGCAACAGCGGATTCAACCATTGCCTTGACGTTGGCGCTGTTCATCAATGCCGCGATTCTAATTATCGCGGCAGCGACATTCCATACGACGGGCAACACAGCAATCGCGGAGATCGGCGATGCCTATCATATGCTCGCACCGCTGCTTGGCACGTCGGCCGCAAGTATTCTGTTTGGCGTTGCCCTGCTTGCAGCCGGTCAGAATGCTACGCTTACAGGAACGTTAGCAGGTCAGATCGTGATGGAAGGCTTCCTGAACATTCGTCTTCCTGCGTGGCTGCGCAGATTGATTACGCGTCTCATCGCCGTCGTTCCAGCCGTCATCGTGCTGGCGATCGTAGGAGACTCCGGAACGGCTGATCTGCTTATTCTAAGCCAAGTTATTCTTTCGCTTCAGCTGTCGTTCGCGGTCATACCACTCGTCAAGTTCACCAGCGACAAAAAGAAGATGGGCGAGTTCGCGAATCGGCTGTGGATGAACATAACGGCTTGGACCGTAGCAGCAATTATCGCTGGGCTCAACATTTATTTGCTGTACCAGACGTTTACGGATTGGTTCTAAGTGAATCGGTTCTAAGACAAGAAGCTGTACGCTTCCCCGAATCGGGCGAGTGCGTACGGCTTTTTTAAGTTTTTGTAGAAGAGATGTCAAGCGTTCTATTCCTACCTGAGCGGCAGAACGGAGGCGAAAGATTGGCATAAGACAGGATCCTATTGGAATAGAGTGGAATACGGAGCGATTAAAGCCGATAACGGCAAGGGTCTCATTTGACGCTGCCGTGATCAATCGAATAAGCTGTTGGTACGCAATTGGAAAAATTTTCGTGCATTCGTCTAAATAAAGGAGGTGCGCCTGCCATTGCATTGTCCGTTTCCGCCCGAGCGAGCGGCGTGCGGTAGGCAGGGATTGGTTGAGCAGCGACCCGTTACCGTTAGCATTGAAGCTGGTACTTATTATGCTGTTGGTGTTTATGAACGGTTTTTTTGTCTCGGCAGAATTTGCAATGGTGAAGGTGAGAAGCAGCCGAATCGATTCGCTGGTGTCCGGCGGGCATAAGCGGGCGAGATTCGCCTCCCACTTAACAAACAATCTCGATGGTTTCCTGTCGGCCTGTCAGCTTGGCATTACACTTTCATCTCTTGGCCTTGGCTGGATCGGAGAGCCTGCTATTGCGAGCCTGTTGGAGAAGTGGTTATCACAGTTCGGATTACGAAGCGAGGTGCTGACGCATACGATCGCTTTCGCTATCGCCTTCTCGTTCATTACGGTGCTTCATATTGTACTAGGAGAGCTGGCCCCGAAGACAATCGCGATACGCAAATCCGAGCAGGTTACATTGTTAACCGCTGCGCCGCTTGTACTCTTCCATCGCATCATGTACCCCTTCATCTGGGTGCTCAACGGTATGGCCAATCGTCTGCTGAAGCTGGTCGGCATTGCGCCTGCCTCTGAGGAGGAATCGGCGCATACAGAAGAGGAAATACGCATCCTCGTCAAAGAAAGCCATAAGAACGGACTTATCGATAATACGGAACTAGCGTTGATGGATAACATATTCGAATTCGTTGAGACCAATGCCCGCGAGATTATGATACCGCGGACGGAGATGGTCTGCCTCTATGCGAATCAGTCATTCGAAGACAATAAAGCCATTGCGCTGGAGGAGATGCACACACGCTATCCGGTATGCGACGGCGATAAGGACAATATTATCGGCTTCGTCCATATTAAAGATATATTGAAAGTTTCCTCGCAGAACTTGAAAGACATCCGACTGATTACTCGCCCGATGACGACCGTGCCCGAATCGATGCAGATCAGCACGCTGCTTAAGCTGATGCAGAAGCGGCGCACACAGATCGCGATTCTCATCGATGAATACGGCGGCACATCGGGACTCGTCACGCTCGAAGACATTATGGAGGAAATCGTCGGCGAAATTCAGGACGAATTCGACGAAGAGCGACCCGAAGTCGAGAAACGGGATGAGCACACGCACTCCATCAGCGGAATGATGCTGATCGAGGAAGTGAACAGCTACTTCGGCCTTGATATTGAGACGGACGACTACGATACGATCGGCGGCTGGCTTTACTCGCAGATCGAGATCCCGCCAAAACCGAATCAGCGCGTGCAAGCCGAGAACGACTATGAATTCATCGTAGAAGAAACCGACCATCTTCGCATCTGCCGCGTCACCGTCCGTAAGCGACAACAAGGCGAGGAGGAGGTCGAAGGGAAGTTCGGAGTTGAGCACGGATAAATAAAGCACTCATACGATAACAAACAACAAGCCGTCAGCGGCAGGATTTCCTGCTGCTGACGGCTTTATGATTTTGATCTCAACACAACAGGTCCCAGTTAACTCCCAGCACTTCCGTTGTCTCATCAATGGGCGGCGACAGATGCACACGCTCGAACAAAGTATGCAGACGTAATAACGTGTACCTAGATACAATCTACCAGAAGCTTTGCCGCAAGGCGGCAAGAGCGGGCATACGATCCATCGAACCTAGATCGTCCTTATGAGGAGTCCAGAGGTCACACGACCTTTGGGGCCCTCCCTTGCAGGGAGGGTTTGGGTGGGTAGAAAATCCTCGTTAGGACTTAGGTGACTTAAGCGAGTTGGAAACTTGCCTCGTCAACAAGTTGGACCTTGTTAATGGTGCCGCCGCCAAGGCATATATCCCCATCGTAGAAAACGACGGCTTGCCCTGGCGTAATCGCCTTCTGCGGCTGGTCGAATACAACTGTCGCAGTGCCGTCTTCGCCAAGCGTTAGCGTCACGCCTTGATCCGCTTGCCGGTACCGGAATTTGGCCGTGCAGTGAATCGGACCTTGCGGACGTTCTGGCGAAATCCAGTTTATATTCTCGGCTTCGAGGCTGTCGGAATAGAGACGTGCATGCGCATCGCCTTGTACGACGTACAGAATGTTGCGCTCCAGATCCTTGTCCGCTACGAACCAAGGCTCGCCGCTGCCGGAGCCGCCGATGCCAAGACCTTGCCGCTGACCAAGCGTGTAATACATCAAACCGTCATGTCGGCCTTTCTCTTCGCCGGAGCGAAGATCAATCATCGGTCCTGGCTGTGCCGGCAAATAACCGCTCAAGAATTGTTTGAAATTGCGTTCGCCGATAAAGCATACGCCTGTACTGTCCTTCTTCTTCGCCGTTGCAAGGCCAGCTTCTTCCGCGATACGGCGAACTTCCGGCTTAGGCAGGTGACCAATCGGGAACATCGCCTTCGACAGCTGCTGCTGGTTCAGCTGATGGAGGAAATAAGTTTGATCCTTATTGCCGTCTACACCGCGGAGCAGCTTGGTTTCACCGTTTTCCGAACGCTCAACACGGGCATAATGACCAGTAGCAAGATAATCTGCGCCCAGATCGATCGCCTTCTGGAGAAATTCGCCGAACTTGATTTCACGGTTGCACATGACGTCTGGATTCGGCGTCCGTCCACGCTTGTACTCGTCGAGGAAATACGTAAACACTTTATCGAAGTATTGACGCTCGAAGTTGACCGTATAGTAAGGGATGCCGATCTGATCGCAGACGCGACGGACGTCTTCCGCGTCCTCTTCCGCTGTGCAATGACCGAATTCGTCGGTATCATCCCAGTTTTTCATGAAAATGCCGATGACATCGTAACCCTCCTGCTTGAGCAGATAGGCTGTAACCGATGAATCGACGCCGCCGGACATGCCGACGATAACGCGTGTTTCTGCTTTCGATTTATTCATGCGGGCTAAACCACCTTTAATGCTGATTAATGAATGTATTGTAACATGGCGCTCGTTCTTTTTCATCTTATCTGGTAGGATCGGTGCTCGTCCGCTTACTTTTTTCAAGAGAATGACACGATATTGCTACACGAAGCGGTAACATTGTGCTAACATATATATGATATGGGAATACCATGATTTAAATCGACGAAACAAACAGTCTTTTACGACCCAATAGATGCATGGAATGAGGTGCCGTTTTTTGAAAATTTCGACGAAGGGCCGTTATGGGCTAACGATTATGATGGAGCTTGCGGCGAAGTTTGGTGAAGGACCAATTTCGCTTAAGAGCATCGCTGAGAAGAACCAGCTTTCGGAGCATTACTTGGAGCAGCTTATTGCACCGCTTCGCAACGCAGGTCTAGTGAAAAGTGTGCGTGGTGCTTACGGCGGTTACATTCTTGCGAAAGCATCCGATCAGATTACAGCAGGCGATGTCATTCGTGTGCTTGAAGGTCCAATCTCTCCTGTTGATTTTACAGAAGAAGATGATCCGGCTAAACGAGACCTGTGGCTTCGCATCCGCGACAGCATTGCAGCCGTGCTCGACTCGACTACGCTGGCGGACTTGATTGCATTCAAGGAAGAAGGACAGATCGACAACTATATGTTCTACATCTAGTACGGGATAGACGGTTTAGGCAGCGCCGTTATGCGGTGGCCAGGAATTGAGGAATGAGAATGACTCACTATTATTTTGACCATGCGGCTACGACGCCGATGAGACAAGAGGTCGCACAAGCGATGATGGCTGTCATGACGGAGGGCCCCGGCAATCCGTCCAGCATGCATCGCTATGGAAGAAATGCGCGGGGACATATGAACCGTGCACGGGATACGGTCGCTTCCTTCATCGGCGCTAAGCCTGCAGAACTTACCTTTACATCGGGCGGTACGGAAAGCGACAATCTAGCCATCCTTGGCGGAGCTAGGGCAATGCTCGCGAAGGGCAGGAATCAAATCATCACGAGCGCGGCCGAGCATCATGCTGTGCTTCATGCTTGTCAGTCTTTGCAATCCGAAGGGTTCGAGCTGACGATGCTCCCTGTCGATTCGAGCGGACAATTGTCCGTTCATGACGTTCGGGACGCTCTAACGGACCGTACCGCTCTCGTAAGTGTAATGTATGCAAACAATGAAGTAGGTACGATTCAGCCGATTGCAGCGATTGGCGAGCTTGTGCGGGCGAACGGGGCTCTCTTCCATGTCGATGCGGTGCAAGCGCTTGGTTCGATTCCGATCCAGGTTCAGTCGCTTCCTGTCGATTTGATGAGCTTCTCCGCGCATAAGATTAACGGCCCGCAAGGAGTCGGCGCACTGTACATCGCATCCAACGCTTCAATCAGCCCGATCGTATTTGGCGGATCACAAGAACGTAAGCGGCGGGCGGGTACGGAGAACGTGGCAGGCGTTGTTGGTTTCGCAGCTGCGGTAGAAGCAATTGCAAGCGATATGGCCGCACACGCCGACCGAATGGAGCAGCTTCGTGATCATTGGATTTCGTTAATGACTGCAGCGACGGATGGCCGGATCGCACTGAACGGACATTCCACGATGCGGCTTCCGCATATCGTGAATGTAAGCTTTCTCGATATCGATACAGAGACGATGCTGATGAACCTGGACATGGCTGGGATCGCAGCTTCTGGCGGATCGGCCTGCACCTCTGGGTCGCTGGAGCGCTCGCATGTGCTGATGGCGATGGGTGTAGATCGTGAACGTCTGATGACGGCTGTACGATTCAGCTTCGGATTGGGGAATACTTTGGAGGAATTGAGCGAAGCGGCACAATTAATTGAAACAATTGTCCGCCGCGTCCGTAAATAACTTCAAAGGGGCGTACCCGGTGTGATCAAACTGCAGCAGCTGATCGGACTGCCGGTTGTCGATCTTCGTACGGGCAGACAAGCTGGCAAAGTGAAGGATGCCTGGTTCGATGACCAATGGTCGATGCAAGGCGTCGTGTTGGAAGCGAAGTGGCTTTCCTCGAAGGAGCGGATTGTTCATTGGAATCGCGTTGCGTCATGCGGCGAAGACGCGGTGCTGATCGATAGTGCGGAAGCTGTCGTCGTGAAGGACAAGACGGCTGCAGGGCGATGCTTTCAGAGCGGACATCCGAAACTGAAAGATTTGCCAGTCGTAACGGTAGGTGGCACGCAACTTGGTCGACTATCAGATGTTTATTTTGAACCCATTCAGGGTACACAAATAGTAGGGTATGAACTAACGGATGGATTTATATCGGACTTGCTTGAAGGCCGCAAGTGGCTGCGAGCGCCGAAGGAATCGGAAACCGTATTGCTCGGGGAAGATGCGATAATCGTTCCGGCGTGCTGTGAAGCGCAGCTCCTGCCGGTCGCGCCTTCCGATTCGGATATAGGGAGAAATGAAAGATGATGAGATGTCCTAACTGTAACTCCAAAGACATCGGTAAAATCGGATCCCATCAATTTTACTGCTGGGGCTGCTTCATTGAATTGACGGTCAACGGTGAGAAGATGTCGGTCTATCAGGTAGAAGAGGATGGAACGCTGAGCTCGCTCGACGACCTATTCTTTGAGGAAGAGATGTCAGAAATTTCACAAATTCATGCAAACGGCTTATGATGCGCATAACGTAACGGACGTTCGGAAGAGAGCGTCCGTTTGTTTGCATTTCAGCGATAATGCAGTATAACAACTGTATATAGGCAAGTTGAATAATGGAAATGACGAAACCGTATGGTGCATCCAATGATGCGTCGTACGGTTTTTATTGTTAGACAAGGATGATTCGGGGCGCTTGTACATATAATGATTGCGTATGCCATTGTCTGCATGCATGCGAGCATCGGTCTCATGGGCTGATCACCGCAAGGGAAGGAGGCGTACGCATTGGAACGATTTACGAATAATCGCGTGTTTCGAATGCTCATTTATCTCATACTCGCACTTATCGCGATTTATATGCTGCTGCAGCTAAAGCCGATTTTCGTGCAGATTTATACGTTTCTGAAGGCCGTCTTGGCACCATTCTTCATTGCGATGATTATTTCCTACGTGCTTAACCCGGTCGTATCGATGCTGACCGATCGCAAGATGCCGCGCACGATCGCCGTGCTGCTTATTTACGCTGTATTCTGCGGCGCGCTGACCGTCATCTTGATGAATATGATTCCGATGCTCATCAAGCAGGTGCAGGAGCTCAATGAGCACGCGCCGGAGCTGACGATTCGTGCGAAAAGCCTAGTCGATAATCTCAATAACAATTCCATGCTGCCGGAGAGCATCCGGACAGGCATTAACAATGCGCTGTACAAAATGGAAAAGAAGCTGTCGGAGTCACTCTTTGACTTCGTGAACAACATAGGCGCGATGGTGAACGTCGTGTTCATTATGTTCATCATCCCATTCCTTGCCTTCTATATATTGAAGGACTTCGAAGTATTCGAGCGGACGGTTATTACTTATGTGCCGAAGAGTCATCGTCACCAAGCGATGCGTCTGCTGAAGGATATCGATGCTGCGCTTGGCAGTTACATACGCGGGCAGTTTCTCGTGTGCTTCATTATCGGCGTTCTGGCTTACATCGGCTATTGGATCATCGGTATGCCGTACCCGCTGCTGCTTGCGGCGATTGTCGCGATTACGAACGTAATTCCTTATCTGGGTCCGTTCTTCGGCGCTGCTCCAGCATTATTGATGGCGGCTACCGTATCGGTCAAAATGATGATCTTCGTCGTTATCGTCAATACGGCGTGCCAAATCCTTGAGGGCAATGTCGTATCGCCTCAGGTAGTCGGACGAACGCTGCACATGCACCCTCTGTCGATCATTCTCGCTCTGCTCGTCGGCGGCGAGCTTGCAGGCATTGCCGGGATGATTCTGGCGGTTCCGATTTTCGCCGCATTAAAGGTGATTGTGCAGCATATTTTCGCCTACTATGTGCGCAGGAAGACAATTTGACAGAGGTTGACGGCAGCAGTATACTCTAGACAAGTATGTTTATTAGTATATTTGTCGAAATCCGTGATGAAGTCGAAGTATGCCATAGCCCGTCATTCAGAGAAGGATACCCTTCGCGCGACAAGCGCGATGGCTGTGAGGTTCCCGTGGCGAAGAATGGTTGAAGCTGTCTTCGGAGTGTGAACGAACTTCACCGGCAGGAACCGTTATCTTCCGATTAAGGCGATCGTCTATTATTGGTGCAGCGCACACATGGACGATAACCAGGGTGGTACCGCGAGTTTCTCGTCCCTGTTCTGAACAGGGGCGTTTTTTGTGTAAATATAAGACTTTATAAGTTTTCTACTTATACGTAAGCTTATATTTTCACCGGAATACAGAAGGAACATTATCGTTGATTTGGGAGGCCGTATATTTATGAAAGCTAGTGAAATTCGCTCCAAATGGCTTGCTTTCTTCGAGAGCAAAGGACATCATATCGAGCCGAGCGCATCGCTCGTGCCGCACAACGACCCATCGCTTCTATGGATCAATGCAGGCATGGCGCCGCTCAAGCCTTATTTTGACGGACGCGTAAAGCCTGAGAACCCACGGATTACGAACTCGCAGAAGTGTATCCGCACGAACGACATCGAGAATGTTGGCAAGACGCGTCGTCACCATACGTTCTTCGAAATGCTCGGCAACTTCTCGATCGGCGATTACTTCAAAGAAGAAGTCATTACGTGGGCATGGGAGTTCCTGACGGACAAGAAATGGATCGGCTTCGATCCGGAGCGTCTGTCGGTAACGGTTTATCCAGAAGACGAAGAAGCGTTCAAGTATTGGAATGAGAAAATCGGCCTGCCTGCAGAGCGCATCTACAAGCTGGACGAGAACTTCTGGGATATCGGCGAAGGGCCTTGCGGTCCTTGTACGGAAATCTTCTACGACCGCGGCGAGAAATACGGCGATCTGAACGATCCAGAATGCTGGCCTGGCGGCGAGAACGAGCGTTTCCTCGAAGTATGGAACCTCGTGTTCTCGCAATTCAACCATAACAAGGACGGCAGCTATACGCCGCTTCCGAACAAAAATATTGATACAGGCGCAGGTCTCGAGCGTTTCGCATCGATTCTGCAGGACGTTGATTCGAACTTCGACACGGACCTGTTCCGTCCGATTATCGATCGCACTTGCGAAATCGCAAACGTTCAATACCATGTGAACGAAGAGCATGACGTTGCGCTCAAAGTTATCGCAGACCACATTCGTACGGTAGCATTCGCAGTAGGCGATGGCGTACTTCCATCGAACGAAGGCCGTGGCTACGTAATCCGTCGTCTGCTTCGCCGTGCGGTTCGTTACGGCAAAGCGCTGGGCGTGGATCGTCCGTTCCTGTTCGAGTTGACGAAGGTCGTCGGCGACGTAATGGGCGTGTACTACCCGGAAGTCGTGGAGAAACGCGAGTTCATCGAGCGTGTAATCCGCACCGAGGAAGAGCGTTTCCACGAGACGCTGTCCGACGGTTTGACGCTTCTTGCTGCATTGGTTGAACAAGCTCGTAATGCAGGCAGCACTGAGATTAACGGCGACGATGCATTCCGTCTTTATGATACCTACGGATTCCCGTTCGACCTGACAGAAGACTATGCAGCCGAGAACGGCTTGACGGTCGACCGCGCAGGCTTCGATACGGCAATGGAAGCGCAACGCGAGCGTGCTCGTGCAGCTCGTCAAGATACGGGCGGCATGAACGTACAGGGCGGTCCGCTGTCTGAACTGACGGACAAGACAGAGTTTGTCGGCTATACGGAGCTGACGGCTTCGGCCAAAATTACAGCAATCGTGCACGAGGATTCCCTCGTTGATCTTGCTGGCGCAGGCAGCCGCGTGCTGGTGCTGCTCGACCGTACGCCTTTCTATGCAGAAAGCGGCGGCCAAGTAGGCGACCGTGGTGTCATCGAAGGCGACGGCTTCGTTCTGAACGTCGAAGACGTTACGAAAGCGCCGCACGGTCAACCGGTTCACCATGCGGTTGTAGCAAGCGGTACCGTACGCGCAGGCGAGGCTGTTCAAGCTTCTGTGGCACGCGATCTGCGTGATGATATCATCAAGAACCATACGGCAACGCACTTGCTGCACAAAGCGCTCAAAGAAGTGCTCGGCGACCATGTCAACCAAGCGGGCTCCCTCGTTAAAGCTGACAGTCTGCGCTTTGACTTCTCGCATTTTGGTTCGATCACAGAGGAAGAACTGGCTGACATCGAGCGCCGCGTCAATGCTCAGATCTGGCTAGGTACGCCGGTCGTAATCGAGAGCAAGCCAATTGCAGAAGCGAAAGCAATGGGCGCAATGGCGTTGTTCGGCGAGAAGTATGGCGACGTTGTTCGCGTTGTACAAGTCGGCAAATACAGCATCGAGCTGTGCGGCGGCATTCACGTCGGGAACACGTCTCAGATCGGAACATTCAAGCTGATCGGCGAGAGCGGCATTGGCTCCGGCGTACGCCGTATCGAAGCTGTCACAGGACGTCATGCGTATACGTACATGGAAAGCCAATTCGATCTGCTCAAGCAAGCTGCTGGCCTGCTCAAGTCGAATACAGCAGACGTCCCTAAACGCATTGAAGCGCTGTTCGGCCAAGTGAAAGAGCTGGGCCGCGATAATGAATCGCTGCAATCCAAGCTGAGCCGTATCGAAGCGGGATCGCTGACGGACAAAGCGAAGACGGTTGGCGACATTACGGTATTGACGGCAGAAGTAAGCGCACCGAGCATGGATGCGCTTCGCGGCATCGCGGATGAGCTGAAATCGAAGCTGCCATCGGCGGTTATCGTGCTTGGCGCTGTACAAGAAGACAAGGTCAATCTGGTTGCATCCGTATCGCCAGATCTCGTGAAGAAAGGTCTCAACGCCGGCAAGCTCGTCAAAGAAGCTGCAACGCTGTGCGGCGGCGGAGGCGGCGGTCGTCCAGATATGGCACAAGCAGGCGGCAAGGACGCGTCCAAGCTGGCTGACGCATTGAAACTTGCGGAAGAACTAGTTCTTGCGCAAGCAAATGTGATATAGTAATAATTGACACTGCAACATATAAAGCGGTTTCCAAAGTGAGGTGCTGGGATGAACTCGATGGACAAAACGATGAAATTCGACGTCAAGGCGGAAGGATTGGAAGCGTCCGCGCAAGAGATTTTGCTTCAAGTGCATGATGCGCTGTTGGATAAGGACTACAATCCAATCAACCAGATTGTCGGCTACCTGTTGTCCGGGGATCCCGCATACATTCCGCGGCACAACAATGCTAGAAGCTTGATTCGCAAGAAGGAACGGGACGAGTTAATCGAAGAGCTTGTACGATTCTACTTGAAATCCAACAAAGCATAAATAATTCACTGCTTATGAAGTTTGGATTTCACCAGAATGAAACTCATTGCGCCGTTTAAAAGGACGGCGTCCTCGTTTCACCTTGAAGAAACATAAATAGACGGGAGCCTGGCACAACGTATGCGGATTATGGGTTTGGACTACGGCGACCGCAACATCGGCGTTGCAGTAAGTGATGCCTTCGGCTGGACAGCGCAAGGCACAGGCGTCGTGCAGCGCAAACGCGAAGGCGGCGAGTTCGACGAAATCGCTGCCCTCGTGAAGGAACACGAAGTATCGGAAGTTGTGGTCGGTCTTCCGAAGAACATGAACGGTTCGATCGGACCACGTGGTGAAATTTGCATGGCATTTGCTGAGGAATTGAAGCAAAAGCTAAACTTACCTGTTCACCTATGGGATGAGCGGTTGACGACGGTGTCTGCGGAGCGAACGCTGCTGGAGGCTGACGTCAGCCGGAAAAAACGAAAGCAAGTCGTGGACAAGTTGGCTGCGACGTTCATTTTGCAAAATTATCTCGATTCTAAGGCGAAAAGGTGAGGGTGACAATGGCGAAGAACGAAAACCAATTTGAAGAGCCGGAAATCATTTATATTCCGGACGAAGAAGGCAACGAGGAAGAGTTCGAAGTCATTATGAAGTTCGAAGTCGATGGTTCCGAGCACAAGTATATGATGGTTGTGCCGCTGGAATCGGACAATGAGGAAGAAGACGAGGTGTACGCATTCCGTTACGAAGAGGAAGGCGATGACCTTAAGCTGTACACGATTGAAGATGAAGAAGAATGGAACATCGTCGAAGAGACGTTCAATACGCTTCTCGGCGAGTTAGACGAGAGCGACGAGGACTAACGTAAAGTCCGATCGTCTGGTACTGGAAAGGGGAATTGTCCGATATGCACGAAGTTGAGATAGCGCCGCAGCGCGGAACGAAGCTGAAGGATAAATTCGGTAAATTCGTTGAACTAACAAGCGAGGGCGGTTCTGAAGAAGCTTATCGGATTATGTCCGAGTTTCAGTTAGGCAGCCACTATTACGCAGCGATTCAATCGGAAGCGATGCGCGAAGAAGGCGAAGTCGAGATGTTGCGATTGATCGAGAACGGCGATGAGCTGGAGCTCGAGAATATCGAAAACGACGAAGAATGGGAAACAGCTGCTGAAGCATACGATATGCTCTGCTTCGATGATACGAACAGCTGATTAGCTATTACAACCTTATGCTACACGAGCAAGGGCGGCCGACACCGCCCTTTTTCGCGGAAATGGAGGAGCACAAGTTGTCGCAATATCCGCAATCGCACCATGAGGAAGAGGATTACGAACAACTCCCGATCGGCCCGCGCAGAAGCAGAATTACGTTGTGGGTCATTGTATCGCTGCTCGGCATAATGCTGCTCGGCGCTGGAAGCGTTGCACTCTACGTCTGGAATGGCCTCAGGCCGACATCTTCAGGCGATCCGGTTCGGATCGAGGTGAAGAGCGGCACGTCACCATTCAAGCTGGCGGAACAGCTTGAGGACGAAGGCATTATTCGCAGTGCATTCATATTTAAATATTACTTGAAGCTGAAGGACGAGGGGAATCGCTTCCAAGCGGGCAGCTACGACATGACGCCGGGCATGGAGCTGGATGCGGTTATTGCGAAGCTGAATGCAGGCGACACCATTAAGGCAGAGACGGTTAAATTCACCATCCCTGAAGGGTTCACGGCGGTACAGATTGCAGCGAAGCTTGCGGCTGATGGCGTGGTGAATCAAGATGAGATGATGAAGTTGATCGATGAGAATCGGAAGTGGGAAGATATCGACTCCGTGATTGCGATTCCAACTGACAGCAGAGAGCTTCACCATCTGGAGGGATATCTGTTCCCGGAGACGTACGAGCTTAAGAAAGGCGCAACCGCAGAGGAGATTGTGAAGCGGATGCTGTCCGAAACCGACCGTAAGCTCAATTCGGTTGCAGAGCTTGATGAGAAGTTGGAGACCCTGGGTCTTACGCTGCATCAACTGCTGACGATTGCGTCGCTTATTGAACGCGAAGTCGTTGTCGACGAGGAACGTCCGATTGTCGCAAGCGTTATTTATAATCGTATCAAGGACGGGATGCCGCTTCAAATCGATGCGACGATTCAATATTTGCTGGACAAGCAGAAGGAACGTCTCATGGAGAAAGATCTAGAAGTCGAGAGCCCATACAATACGTATTTGAATAAAGGGCTGCCGCCAGGGCCGATCGCAAGCCCAAGCCTGAAGTCGATTCAGGCGGCGCTTAACCCGGATACAACCGATTATTTGTACTACGTAACGAAGAAGGATGGCTCGCAGTCGCACTTGTTCGCGAAGACGTACAAGGAGCATCTGCGCAACATTGACGAGAGCAATAAGACGGCAGGGTAGTAACGATAGCGTACAAGAAGTTGGCAGTTGAAGCTGCTTGTCGTATGAATGATCGACGGACGGGGCATCGCAGCATTTATGCTGTTGATGCTCTTGACGTTTCTATAAGCAGAGTGACTTTGAACTCCTTTCAAAGTCCTGATGTCAGGAGGAGCATGTATGACTGTTAAGAAACCGGAGCTGCTTGTAACGGCATCGGATTTGGATGAGCTTCAGCGATTGATCGCAGCGGGCGCAGACGCGATATTGATCGGCGATTCCCGATTCGGTACGCGAGTACCTGGCGAATTTACGTTGGAGCAAATGGCAGAGGCAGTGTCGATCGCGAAGCAAGCGGATCGCGACGTTCGCATATATGTATCGATGAACAACATCATTGATAATAAGATGGTTGATGATCTGCCTGCATATGTTGCAGGTCTGGAGCGTATCGGCGTAGATGCTGTTACATTCGGCGACCCGGCTGTGCTGATGGCTGTACGCGCCAATGCGCCGAAGCTGAAGCTTCATTGGAATGCAGAGATGACGTCGACGAATCATGATACGGCTAACTTCTGGGGGCGCCGCGGTGCGACCCGTTTCGTATGTGCCCGTGAGCTTAACATGGAGCAAATTGCCGGCATGAAGGCTAAGACTTCGCTGGAAGTTCAAGTTCAGGTGCACGGCATGACGAATATTTATCATTCCAAGCGCTCACTTGTGCAGAGCTATAAGGATTTCAAGCAGCTAGCTGAAGGGGATTCCGCATCGGGCAATCAAGCGGATATGTTCCTAATGGAAGCTGACCGTCCCGATGAGCGTTATCCGATCTTCGAGGACTCGAACGGCACGCATATTATGAGCGCGGATGATTTGTGCATGATCGAGAACCTGCAGGAACTAATGGAAGCGGACATCGACAGCTTCAAAATTGAAGGCTTGATGAAATCCGTTGATTATAATGAAACGGTAGTTCGTTGCTACCGAGCGGCTATTGACGCTTATTGCAACGATCCGCAGCACTATCGATTCCAAGACGAATGGTTGGAAGCCATTCAAGCGAAGCAGCATCCAGATCGCGAGTTAAGCTACGGCTTCTTCTATAAGGAACAGGTATATTAAGTTAAATAAGATTGAGGTGACTGACATGACGAATACAACATCAGAGACAGGACGCAAGCTGACGGGCAAGCGTTATCGACTGGATCGCCCAGAGCTGCTCGCACCTGCGGGCAATCTGGAGAAACTGAAGTTCGCTGTACACTACGGTGCGGACGCGGTTTATATCGGTGGGCAGAAGTACGGTCTTCGCTCGAATGCGGATAATTTCAGCTTCGAAGAGATGCGTGAAGGCGTTGAATTCGCTGCGAAATATGGCGCGAAGGTGTTCGTAGCGACTAATATTTATGCGCATAACGAGGATGTCGAAGGCCTTGAGGAGTATTTGAAAAATCTTGAGGAAGCCGGTATCGCAGCTATTATTGCAGCGGACCCGATCATTATCGAGACGGCGCTTCGCGTTGCGCCCAAGCTCGAAGTGCACTTAAGCACGCAGCAGTCGACGTTGAACTGGCAGGCGGTCAAGTTCTGGAAGGACGAAGGTTTGCCGCGTGTCGTGCTTGCGCGTGAAGCGAGCTTGGAAGAGATTGCTGAGATTAAAGAGCATGTCGATATCGAGATTGAAGCGTTCATCCACGGCGCAATGTGTTCTTCGTTCTCCGGTCGTTGTGTACTGTCGAACCATTTTACCGACCGGGATTCGAATCGCGGCGGCTGCTGCCAATCATGCCGTTGGAAATACGATCTGTTTATCGATGCGGAACAGTTCGAGGATGATGGCGATCAGTTCACGATGGGATCCAAAGATCTGTGCATGATCGAGCACATACCTGATCTTATTGAAGTCGGCATCGACAGCTTCAAGATCGAGGGCCGGATGAAGAGCATTCACTATGTTGCAACGGTCGTTAACGCGTACCGTCAAGCGATCGATGCTTATTTCGAGGATCCAGATAACTATAAGCTGAAGCCAGAGTGGATGGAAGAGATCTATAAAGCGGCGAATCGCCCACTGAATACAGGCTTCTTCTTCGATACACCAGGCGCTGAAGATCATATTTATGGTCCGGAAGATAAAGGCTCTCCGTATGATTTTGCAGGCATTGTACTCGACTATGACGATGCAACAGGAATCGCAACGATTCAACAGCGCAACCACTTCAAGCCAGGGCAAGAGGTAGAGTTCGTCGGTCCGGGCGGCACGTTCTTCAAGCAGACGGTTGGCGAGATAACGGACAAGGAAGGTGTGCAGCTGGACGCTGCGCGTCATCCGCTGCAAGAAATTCGTATGGCGGTTGCACAGCCGGTCAAACGGATGGATATGATGCGCAAACGGATTGGCAAAGCATAAGGTTAATTGAATTAATGTTGATAGGTCTTTATGATCAAGTATGCTTTTCAGCGTACATGGGTCATAGAGACTTATTTTTTTGCAAAATATTCGAAATCACTATTACAAATTGTATAAAAATGTACGATACTAGTAGATAAAGGGCTTTCATGTAGGACGAACGATGCATATCATATGCGGGGGGCTGTTTCCTATGTTGGGGAAATTGAAGAAGGCTAAATCGAAAACGTTTCCGAAAAAAACGAAAGCGCATTCATACAAAACCGAAACAAAGCCTAAAGCTGCACAAGTGAAGACAGAAAGCAATAAAGCTGGCAGCAACAGCCCTAAGCATCGAATGAATTGGATTAACCCGTTCAAGTCCGTAGGCACGACCTTATTTTTGTTCATATTCATCAGTATTATTGCCTGTGTGCTGTCTGTAGGCATTGCGGCGTACAACACCTCGACAGATATTGTACGTGATTATGCTGCTTCAACAAGCCAGGAAACGATTGTTCAGGGTGCAGGCAAGATGGACTCCGTGTTTGAGCAGTACAGCGCGGCAGCTCAGATGTTCATGACGGACCCAGGCTTCCAACAAGAAATTCGTACGCTCCGTTCTTCAAAGGATGACGGGGAGAAAGCGCAAGCAGGCCGGATGATCGATGATCGAGTCATTGCCTTCTGGAAGAACAACCCTGCAATTAGTCGAATCTTTATCATTCCAACGGATGATAAAGGCTCGATGATTACGAATGGCGAGAAGTTTGGTGCCAGTTATATCGAGAAAGCTCGCCAATATGATTGGTATTCGAAAGCGCTTGATGCCAAAGGTAAAGAAGTGTGGATTGAATCGCCGCTGGACGGATTTTATGATATTCCAATCGATCCGTCGATCGGTGTAGCTTTCGCCATGAAAGGCACGATCTCTTCGATACCGCAATATGTCATGTTGATTGAGTTGAAGTTGTCAGCGGTTAAAGAGAAGCTTGGACAGGTCTCGCTAGGCGACAACAGTCACATCGTCATCGTTAATAAGAGCAATCAAATGGTTATTCCGGAGGATTTAAGCCAATATGGACAACCCTCCTCTGTCCAACTGCCTGCAGAGCTTACGGATCGCGGCGTATTCGAAACAACAACGACAGATGGAGAAGAAGTGCTTGCGGTACATAGCAAGTTCACGATGTCGGAATGGCGCATGGTTGGTACATTGCCTGTCGATGAACTGTTGAATGGCGCGGATCGGATTTATCGTTTCACCGTCATCGTGACGATTATTGCAGCAGGCGTTGCAGCGCTGCTAGGTTTGCTGGTCGTGCTGCTGATCGCTCGTCCACTTGGCCGGCTCCGCAACTTGATGAATGAAGGTGAACGCGGCAACCTGATGGTTCGAATGAAACTGAAGCGCAGGGATGAAATCGGACAGGTTGCGCAAAGCTTCAACAGCATGATGGCGGAAATAACGAATCTGGTGCAGCAGACGAGCGATTCCGCACAAGAGGTACTTCAGACGGCAGCGGAGCTGACAGCATCTTCGCATAAGACTGCCGGATCGGCGAAAGAGATTGCTGTCGCAACGGAAGAAATCGCAGGAGGCGCAACAAGCCTTGCTGTCGAAGCGGAACGAGGCAATGATCTGACAACGACGATTCACGAGCAGATGCGGAAGGTGCTTGATGCGAACAAGCAGATGGAATTAGCGGCCGTGCAGGTTGAGCAGGCAGGACAGCAAGGCTCGGAATATATGATGAAGCTTATTCAGAAGACGGGGATGACCGAAGAAATGACTCGCGATATGGTAGGCAAAGTCGATAAACTCCGCGACTCGACATCGTCCATTCGCAAAATTCTCGATGTGTTGAATAACTTGACGAAGCAGACTAACATTTTATCGTTGAACGCTACGATTGAAGCAGCGCGCGCCGGGTCGGCCGGCAAGGGCTTTATGGTCGTTGCGGATGAGATTCGCAAGCTTGCTGATCAGTCTCGTCAATCGATTGACGTAGTCGCACAAATAACCGAAACGATTCAGCTGCAGATCGATGAGACCGTCAACGTGCTTTCGAACGCTTATCCTTTATTCCAAGAACAGATTGCTTCCGTGAAAGAGTCGAATCAGATTTTCCTAACCGTTCAAGGTCAAATGGGAATGTTCGCAGGCAGCATGGAGGCTGTTACGAATGCGATCGCGACGCTCGAACAATCGCAGATTGTGCTTGCCGAGGCGATGAGCAATGTAAGTGCAGTAGCGGAGCAGTCATCCGCAACGTCTGAGGAGGTCGCTTCGCTGAGCAGCGAGCAACTGAACATCAGCGACGGACTCGTTCAGTTGTCGGCTCGATTAGAGGAGGTGTCAAGCCACCTGAAACAGTCGTTATCGCGGTTTAACGTATAACTGAATCACGCGTTCAACGGCCATCCCATTAGCGGATGGCCGTTTTTTAGTGAAATTTTTACAAAACGCTACCTTTTCGAACGTATTTTCGTTGGATATTCGAAATTGAAAATATTTCCTCGAAAAAAGTGTTACAAAAGACCCAGGATTAACCGATATATGAATTACGTATTTATATGTCTATTACATGAGCAGGCGGTGTAAACCATCCATGGTAAAGAAGAACAAGGGGCCGAAATCAGGTAACACAATAGGCAGTGATCAGCAAGAGAGTGGAACTAGCAAGTTGAAGCTTAAAACAATGCCTAAGATCAAGATCAACACACAAGACCTAAGCTGGTCGCGCATGAGTTGGGCAAACCCACAGCGTTCCGTTGGGGCTAAACTGTTTCTGTTTATATTCGTGAGCATTCTTGCGTGTGTACTCGTAGTGGGAACGCTGGCATACAACAAGTCGAAAAGCATTATCCGCGAAAATGCGGCGAATTCGAACTATGAGACGATTCAACAAGCAGCCGGTAAGCTGAAACTGCTGTTCGACAACTATGAGTCTTTAACGCTGCAAGTACTCGTCGATACGTCGATTCAAGAACAGCTAGGCATTCTTCGTGATGACAATACAGCGAAATTCGAAAGCTTCCAAGCGTCGACCAAAATCAACACTATGCTGCAGAAATATATCTTTAGCAATAACTCGATCGCACAAGGATATATGATTCCTTTGAAGGATTCTGCCTACTTTATTGGCAGTACATCATTTGATCAAGAGCTGGCTGAGAAAAGTGAGTGGTTCCAGACGATTAAAGATTCGAAGGGTCAAATCTTCTGGATCGAAACCCAACCTAAAGGTCTTGCAGGGAAATCGGCAGAACCAACGTTTGCGATTGCGCGGCTATTGAAGAATAGTACGACAAGTGAATCGCTCTACATTCTCGTATTCGAAATAAAATTAAGCGCAATTCAAGAAGCGTTAGGCGACATTTCTCTTGGTGATGGCAGTGTCGTCTCCATAGTCGATACGAAGAATCGTTATGTCATGTATCCAGGTGAAGATGGCGCAGCGAAGCTGGGTACGGATGTAGATATAACGCTGCCAGCTTTCGAAGTTGACGGGGATAACGGCGGATCGCTGGAAACTTCAGATGCATCAGGGGAAAGCGTCATCGCTGCTTATTCTGAGGTGAACAGCTCAGGCTGGCGTATTGTAGGCAAAACACCGGTTAATGAGCTGGTCAAAGATGCTAACGCGATCTATGTTCTGACGTTTGTCGTAACAGCAGTGGCGGCTCTTGCGGCTGTTGTAATCTGCTATTTCATGATTCGTATGTTTGCGAATCCGCTCGTTCAGCTCCGCAATCTGATGAACGAAGGCGAGCGCGGAAACCTGAGCGTACGGCTTCATTTGAATCGGAAGGATGAAATCGGACAACTGACCGACAGCTTCAACCGAATGATGTCCGAGATCACTTCATTGGTTGATCAGACGAACGGAACGGCCGATGAAGTATTGGCAACAGCAAGCGTCTTGACGGAGGCGTCGCGGAAGACGGCTGTTTCTGCGAAGGAAATTGCAGTTGCGACCGAAGAAATCGCAGGCGGAGCGACGAGTCTTGCTGTGGAAGCCGAACGCGGCAGCGATCTGACCACGACGATCAATACCCAAATGCAGAACCTGTTGAATACGAATCAATCGATGGAAACATCGGCGTTGACCGTACAGCAGGCGAGCGAGCAAGGGACAAGCTATATGAACGTGCTCATCGAGAAAACGGGCTTAACCGAGCAAATGACGAGAAGCATGGTTGAGAAGGTTGACCGTCTGAAAGATTCGACATCGTCGATTCGTAAAATTCTCGAAGTGTTGAACAACTTGACGAAGCAGACGAATATCTTGTCGCTCAATGCAACAATCGAAGCAGCGCGCGCAGGCGCAGCGGGCAAAGGATTTATGGTCGTCGCAGACGAAATTCGCAAACTCGCCGATCAATCTCGTCATTCGATCGATGTAGTTGCTCAAATCACCGAGACGATTCAACGTGAAATCGATGATACGGTCGGAGTGCTGACTGAAGCGCATCCAATCTTCCAAGAACAAGTATCGTCCGTTAAAGAAACGAACCAGATTTTCATGGCGGTTCAATCGCATATGACGCAGTTCAGCGAAAGCCTCGGCTCAGTGACAGAAGCGATCGGCAAGCTGGATGAATCGCAGTCGGTTCTTTCCGACGCGATGAGCAGCGTAAGCGCGGTAGCCGAGCAATCGTCGGCAACTTCGCAAGAAGTAGCTTCCCTGAGCAATGAGCAGTTGAGCGTCAGCGAAGAGCTTGTTAAGCTGTCCAACCGTCTCGAAGAAGCATCGAACAAACTCCAACAATCGCTCTCGCGTTTCACGACAAAAAGCGAAGCGTAATGTAACGGTATAGACGAAGACAGGTCCTAAATTTTTAGGACCTGTCTTTTTTTGCGAATTGTTGAGTTATCTACTCTCTAACATCATAGCCGACAATCGTTTGAGTTGCAGGGTCGAAATAGATGCCGATTGGCCCTAGGAGCGCATCCAGCTCCGTATTGAATGTAACTTTATAGATCGCATCTGCCTCTGGTTCAACCTTTGTTGTTTTGAGGGGGACCTGACTCCAGTGGGCGATGGTAACTTGCGCTTCATGCCAATCCCCTGTAACGGTTGCTTTCTCTTTCTCGCTCAAGTGATTCCAAGCCACTTCTCTAAGCGCGGAAGCCGTCTCCAGAAAGATCGTCTCCGCATCGGGCAAAGGCTTTACTTCAGGCTTTACATTATTAATATCACTATCACTACAGCCGATTAAGGATGACAAAATGACAATAACAATGGATAGGAGTCCTAATCGATATAGTAATGTTCGTCTCCCGTTCATACCTATCTCCTTCCCAACACTTGCTCGTTCGCAGTCTTATTTCCACAATAAATTGACGGAATCAGGCAAAGCAATGTTGCACAAGGGGCGAAGCCCCTTACCACCACGAACAAGAGTTGTACCACGTAGGGGTACACGACTCTCAGCGCGGAGTAATTAGTATCACCATAAGCCGATCACACGGCTGTTCCGGGGTCCAGGGGACGGGAGTCCCATGGGGTCCTCCCTAACAGGGAGGATTTAGGTGGGTAGAACAATTGGGTTATAAGCGACGCAGTCAAGAATAGGGGGCCAAGGGGCGAAGCCCCTTACCACCTCGAACAAGAGTTGTACCCTACAGGGTACACGACTCTCAGCACGGAGTAACTCAGCATC